>JAYVOY010000171.1:0-8735 GCA_043757645.1 Verrucomicrobiota bacterium | reverse complement strand
GGAAGTTGATCGTCTTGATGAACCACTTGCTCAAAAATCCCAAATTCACCCTTGCACACTAAACACCGTTGCTGGGCTGGAGGACACAGCCCCGTTGGCGTTGTTTTCATTTCCGAACGCGAACCCAAGGTAGGCGCTGGCGCGCCAACCTTGGGCTGGAGGCCGATGCCCCGTTGGGGCATCCTGAACGGCGATATGCCACAATCCCTTTCCGCCGTTTACATTCATCGGGTTTTCTCCACCAAAGACCGCCGGCCCTTGCTGCGCGACAAACCCACGCGCGACGCGCTCCACTCGTATCTCGGCGGCGTCTCCAAACAACTCGATTGCCCGCCCATCCAGATTGGCGGCGTGGAGGATCATGTGCATGTTCTGGCGCGGTTCGGACGCACGATCACGCAGGCCGAATGGGTGAAGGAATTGAAACGCGTCTCGAATCTCTGGCTGAAGGAACGCGGTCGCGATTACGCCGACTTCGAGTGGCAGGGCGGCTACGCGGATTTCTCCGTGAGCCAATCGAAACTTTCCGACGTGAAGGAATACATCGCCGGACAGGAGGAGCATCATCGCATGACCGGATTTCAGGACGAGTTGCGCGCGCTGTTGCGCAAGCACAGATGGAATGGGACGAGAAATATGTTTGGGATTGAATCGCCAGCGCGGCCGATGACATTTCCGAGACGCGTCTCCGAAATCGCCACAACCGCGTTGCGGTTGTTTTCAATTTGATTCGGTTACCCAAGGTAGCCTCGCAAGCTCGGCAACCTTGGGCTGGAGGACACAATCCCGTTGGGATTGTTCGCGGACATTGCCGAATCACCGATTCCGGAATTTCACGGGCTTGGAATGGTTGCATCTGGGTCATCGTCCGCAAAACATTCTCAACCGCAACGCACCTGCGTTGACCGAGTTCATGTTGCATATGCAACAAAAGGTAGTCATGGGTCAGGCGCGGTGGAACGTGCGCAGTTGCCGGCTGGCGTCCCGGAGCACTTCCACCCGCCGCCGCCACGCCTGTTGCCCCAGATAATCGGCCGGCAGAATCCGGCCCGGCAGCAGCGGGTCGTTCGTCACCGCGCCAGCCACGCCTCGCGCTCCGCCGCCCAGCACGCTTCGCTGGACTAAGCTTTGGTAAGCACCCGGCGGATGGCTCGGGAAGTGGCCGGGGCTTTTCGCGTGTGACCGTGGCGGGCATGGCCATTGGTGGCGCGCGACACCGATGACACTTTTACCCGCGGCAATACCGGCCCGGCGGAAATGTCGCAGTCCGCTTCCAGTTCCACCGCTTTCATCAACCAGTTTTTAGTTGCTGCTTTGGTTGTCATAAATCATGTGCCTTTCATTTTTCACTCAGGAAGCGCCTGGCTTGCTCCTCCGTGAACTCGAAGTAATGCAGCCCTTGATAATCCGGGTCTGCGCCAAACGCTTTCATCTTCAATTTGTCCCGATACCACGTCACCGCACCCGGCAGCGCGTGGAGTCCGATGCGTCCGCGAAATCCCTCGTCCCTGCTCATGCGAATCGCCTCACGCAACAGAATCGAGCCGATTGCCCTGAATCGAGGCGTCTGTTCCGGCCACGGACGATTCCATGGAGCGATGCTGATGTAATCCACATAGGCCAGATTCAAATTCCTGGTTGTGCGGCTGCGATGCGTGGCGAGTTCAACTTGCATCAAGCCTTCTGTCTCGCCTTCCACTTCGACAGCGCATGAGCGGAATCCCAACGGCGCGCGATGCTCACGCAACATTTTCTTCGCCCAATCCCAATGCGCGTCTTCCACCACGCCGATGTCGTGGCCTGCTTTGCGGAGTTTCGCCGCCTCCCGCCGCCGCTTCAGCAATTCTGGCAGCCACTTTTGCTCGTAGTGCTCAAGATTCTGTTCCGCGATGCCAAAGAACAATGTCCCAGCGACCCATTTCTGTTCCGCCGCCGCAAAAACCTCGATTGGCAAGCTGGGTCGCATCAGAGAAGCATCAGCTCGGACTTCGCCTTTTTCTTATCTTCAAAGAAAATCTTCTCGCCGGCGTCAATCCGGGCCTCGATGACCTGATAGAGCCGGAGGCATTGTCGAAGCAACGCCGTTTTCGTGAGTTGCTTCTTTTCACAAAGCTCTTCTATCGAGTCCATCTCGGCAGGACTGAGGTTCAACGTCATTGTTCGCTTGCTCATACTTTCACGCTGAAAGGTTACGTTTACATCGGAACAGAGGCAATCATTATTTAGCTAAATAATAGCTACTAAATAATTGCTGACGATTTTATCCCGAAGCCCAGAGAAGCCGCGATCCCATTGGTTCATGACCGAGTTCCTGTTGCAGATGCAACAAAAGGTTGTCCTGGGTCAGGCGCGGGGGAACGTGCGCAGTTGCCGGCTGGAGTCCCGGAGCACTTCCACCCGCCGCCGGTTCTTGCGGACGGCCACCATTGCCTGTTGCCCCAAGTAATCGGACGGCAGAATCCGGCCCGGCAGCAGCGGGTCGTTCGTCACCGCGTCCAGCCACGCCTCGCGCTCCGCCGCCCCACGCTTCGCTTGATTTCAAATTGCAGATGCCAGATTTCAGATTCCACACGCGCCGCCCGATCGCTCCGCCAGCACTTTCAGATGCCGGGCATAGCGGCGGTTGCTGCGCTCGAAGTCCCACGCGCCCGCGACGATTTCCGCGTCCGTAGCTCCGTCAGGAGCGGAATCTTTGTAGAACCCCGCCCCAAACAAATCTCCAGCCCCGTCGGGGCGAAATATGCCGCTCCTGACGGAGCTTGAATCCAATTTCATCGCCCAACTACAACGATGCCGCCCCGCCGGGGCTGTTGGGGCACTCCGACACAAAAGCCACAACAAATGGCGGTTTAAGCGGGTTGTTATTTGAACTGTCAACGAGTTACTAATTGAAAACAAAGGTTCCTCGACGTTTGTAGTGGGTATTAGTGGGTTCAATGCGGCTGCTGGATCGCCAGCGAAATCGCTGGCACTTTCATTGTTCAGGGAGGCAACGGGCAAACGCCACCCGCTTCCTACGACAAGGAGCGTTCCCAGAAGCAGGTTTTGAGCAGTGTTTACAGGCTGCCTTGCGCTGTGGTCCCGGCCGCGTCAGTCCCGGTTTCGCGGCCGTGGCTCGGCACGCCCCTTCGCCGCTCACCCACAGCGGGACTTCACCGCCGGTAGGCGCTGCTGTGGAAACACTGTTACCCACTACAAACGTCGAGGAACCCTTAAGTTTTGGATGATCTCTGATTTGCTTGCGGTATTCCTCCACCGCCTGATCGAAGGTCATTCTCCCAAGTCCCGCCTCCGTTCCGGCCTCCAAATGTTGACGTTCGGTTTTTACCAAGTCGCCCGGCCGTGGGTGCGCCACGGTTAGGACGTCGGCCGGTCTTGAGCGGCTGGGGAATTAACTTGCCGCCCACGTTAACCCGTGCAAAGTGCGCCCCTGATGGCACGTACCGAACCAGATTTGCGGCTGAGGTTTTCTTCCACACGGAATTCTTTCTCGAAGCCTGTTTGCTCCTGCGGCCAGTATCAAAGGTAAGTATCAGATTGGTAAGTGTTAAAATTTTGTCCTGGGTTAAGTAATTTGTAGTTAGTCGGCTGGTCCCATAGCTCAGCGGTTAGAGCAGGCGACTCATAATCGCTTGGTCACTGGTTCAAATCCAGTTGGGACCACCAGCTTCCGAACTTTACGGGAGGGAGGGGGAAATTTCCGAACAGGTTATGGTCTCGCTGAACCGCGGCGGGGGCGACAGTCACCGCTGCCGCGCCGCGAGACCGACTCACGCCAATCACTCACCGGGAAGCTCGAACTAACCCGTTTCCATTTTTTACGTAGCGCAGTCCGTCCCGGCTGCGAGTGAAAGCACCGTCCCGGTGCCTTGGGAGCTTGGCGGCGAGACGCCGCCGTAACTCGCAGGCGCGGACGCCTGCGCTACCTCATTTGCGGAAAGGCTCTAAACCGCGTCGAGCCCATCAAATGAAACGAATGGTGAGGGGATAGCGGTACTCCTGCCCATCCGCCCCGCGGACGGCGGCAACGATCGAAAGAATGAACGCGACCACCCCGAGCAGAATCAACAGCGGGATTCCAATGAGGAAGAAGCACAGGGGAAAACAGGCGAGCGCATAGATATAGAGCGAGATGTGGAAATTGAGCGCCTCCTTGGAATGGTGGGAAATGGCGGCCGAATCGTCCCGCTTGGCGAGATAGACAATCAACGGAATGAGGATGCCAAACCCGAGGAGGACGGAGAGATGTGAGAGCACGATCCAGAGCGTGTCATCGCGGCTCGTGAGTGGCGGGGGAATAATGGTTGGGTCAGACATGACGGCAATGAATTGGGAAAGCTCGATGGCACAAGCGTTCCGTGACTTGAATGAGGCATCGCCACCACCAAAGCGTTTTCTCAACGAGAATGCAACCGCCATGAGACTCTCTCCTTTGTGAGGCCTGAGATAGAAACCAACTCATGCGACCACTTTCCCTCTTTAACCGGAACGATGCAGTTGGAGTCTGGGTGGAACGGGCCACTGGCCCGTTGCGGTGGGCACCGCCCGCCGCTCCCACTGCGCCCAGAACGCACCCCATGGTTCGGCCGTTGGCGGTGCCGAAACTCGGCGGCAAGTTGCCGCCGAGAACGGCCCAGTTGGCCGTTCCACCCGGAACCAACTGCATGGATTCGGTTTAGAGCGTTTGTGACGTGGGTTGCCGCTGCGGGCGGGACGCCCGCGCTCCGGGGCGGGGGTGGAAAGATTTCGCCGCAGCCGGGCTGGTAGCCCGTGCCACCGACTTTTAAAACCGGCTCTCAGGGGCGACCCAATTTTTTCAGCAATTCTTGGGCAGAGCCGCACTGATGGGAGTTCCGCCCCATTCGCTGGAGCAAATCGCGGGACCAATCCTTCAGCGGATACCCAGACCAAGTACTCCTGAGCAGCAGCGCCAACGGTGCGAACTCATGCCAGTCTGGGGCAGCGCCCCATCCTCGTCCCGCCCGGCAACGCGCAAAACACGGTCTCGGTGGCACCCGGTTTCAACCGGGTGCGTCGCGCCTGCTTCCACTCAGGCCAGAATCTCTTTGATCACCCGCCCGTGAACATCCGTGAGCCTCATGTCGCGGCCGCCGAAGCGGTAGGTGAGGCGTTCGTGATTCAGGCCGAGCTGGTGCAGCAAGGTGGCGTGAAGGTCGTGGATGTTCACGCGGTTCTCGACGGCGCTCATGCCCATTTCATCGGTCGCGCCGTAAGTCGTGCCGCCGCGAATGCCGCCGCCGGCCAGGAATATCGTGTAGCCGCTGACGTGATGATCGCGGCCATCGGTGCCCGCGGAGTGCGGGGTGCGACCCATTTCACCGGCCCACAACACGAGCGTGTCGTCGAGCAGGCCGCGCACCTTGAGGTCGGTGAGGAGCGCGGCGACGGGTTGGTCGGTGATGCGCGCGTTTTCCTCGTGGCGGCGGCGGAGGTCGCCGTGTTGATCCCACGGAGAATTGTTTCCGTGCGTGTTCGGGCAGGTGATCTCGATGAAGCGCACGCCCGCCTCGATCATGCGGCGCGCGCGCAGGCATTGCAGGGCGTAGAATTTTTCGTGGTCGTTCGCGCGGTCCACGCCGTAGAGCGCGAGGGTCGCGGCGCTCTCGCCGGTCACGTCGCAGAGCGCGGGCACGCGCGACTGCATTTGCGCCGCGGTTTCATAATTGCGAATCGCGGATTCGATGGCGTCGGAGCCGCCGCGGGCGCGCGCGCTCGCGGAATCCTGCTCGCGGAGGAAGTCGAGTTTCGCGCGTTGCAACGCGGCGGGATCGGCGGGCGTGATGTTGTCCACGGGGCGGCCCTTCGCGCGAACGGGCGTGGCTTGATGGGTCGCGGGGAGAAAGGAACTCGCGAAATTCTGCGAGCCGCCGTTGGGCACCCAATCGTTGTTGAGCAGCAGGTAGGCGGGCAGTTGCTCGTTCTCGGTGCCAAGGCCGTAGGAAATCCACGAGCCGAGACTCGGCGCCGCGCCGATGCTGCGGCCGGTGTGGAGCAAGAGGCTCTGCGCGCCGTGCAGCGGCGTCTCGCCGACCATTGAGCGCACGACGCAGAGATCGTCGGCGAGGCGGCCGAGATGCGGGAGCAGGTCGCTGACCCACAGGCCGGATTGGCCGCGCTGTTTGAATTCCCACAAGTTTTTCAGCCATTTGCGATTGGCGCTGACGCTTTGGGATAATTCATCGGGCCGCCATTGCGCGGGCTGGCCGTGGCGTTTCGTGAGTTCGGGCTTCGGATCGAAGGTGTCCACGTGCGAGACGCCGCCATCCATGAAGAGGAAAATGACGTGCTTGGCGCGCGGGGCGAAATGCGCGGCGGACGGGCGCGCCTCGGCTGCGGCCAAACGTTCGGCGAGTCCGGCGAAGGCGAGCCAGCCGAAGCCGAGGCTGGAGGTCTGGAGAAAACTGCGGCGGGTCGGCGCGGCGAGAATGCGGCCGGGGCAGGAGGAATGGGGCACGGTGGGGGATTGGGGCGGGGGCGTCTTTTTGGGGGCGTTCTCCCTCACCCCAGCCCTCTCCCGCTGGGAGAGGGAGAATCGTCGTCCGCTCCCGACAAAATTGGAGCGACCGAATTGTCGAGCAACAGTCGAACCTTCTCCCTCTCCCAGCGGGAGAGGGCTGGGGTGAGGGAGAGTCGCCCCAAATGCCCGCAGCACCCGCGCTGGCATTGGTGTTTTCTCGTTCGCGTTCAGTGGACATAAATAAATTCCTTCAGGTTGAACATCGCGTGCGCCACGTCCTGCCAGACGGGTTGACACGTCAGCAGCGCGCCGGGGGCGAGGCCGTGCAATTCGGCGGAGCGCGTGGCGAGTTTCACGAGGCGCGCGAGTTCTTCGTCGCGCGGCGGGCGGCCCAGTGCGGCGGTGAACATCGCGGCCGCACGGGTTTCGGGCGAGGCCGCGCCGTCCTGCAACACGCGGTCGCCCCAGTGTTTCGCCATCGCGATGACGAAGGGATCGTTGAGGAGTGCGAGGGCTTGGTCGGGGACGTTGGTCACGTCGCGCTTGCCAGTGGTGAGTTTCGGAATCGGCTGGTTGAAGAGCGCGAGAAATTTCGGCGGCTCCATCAAGGTCATTTTCAAATAGAGACTGCGGCGACCGAGGCCGTCGAGAGGCCCGCTGAACAGGCGTTTCGCCGCATCTTGGGCCGCGCGATACGGATCAATCGGCGCGCCGCCGAGCGCGGGATCGAGGCGGCCGGAGACGGCGAGAAGCGCGTCGCGAATGGATTCGGCGTCGAGTCGCCGCAGCGGAACGTGATGCCAGAGGCGGTTCTCGGGATCGGCGTTGCGCGCGGTCTCGCTGGGGACGCTCGCCTGTCGCCACGTCGCGGAGGTGACCAGGAGGCGCACGAGTTTTTTCAGCGACCATCCGTCGGCGACGAAACGCGCGGCGAGATGATCGAGCAACTCGGGATGCACCGGCGGCTCGCCGAGATGGCCGAAGTCGTCGGGCGTGCGCACGAGGCCCTCGCCGAAGAGGTGCAGCCACACGCGATTCACGAAGACGCGCGCGGTGAGCGGATTCGATTCGCTCGCGAGGCTGCGGGCGAGTTCGAGGCGGCCGCTGGCGGACGCCGGCGTGCGGGTGGTCGCGCCGCCGAGGAGGCGGAGGTTGCCGCGCGGGACTTCGTCGCCGAACTCGGTGTAAGCGCCGCGCACGCTGAGGCGCTCGTTGCGGGCTTCGTTCCAATCATCCGCGGAGCCGATGGTGCGGTCGGGCTGCAATTTCTTTTCCGTCGCGCGATAGGCGGTGACGAGCGCGGCGAGCGCGGGGCTGGCGGTGGTTTCGTTCGCGAGCCATTTCGCGGCGAGCGCTTCGTTGAGCAGGCGCGCGTCCTCGCTGGCGCAGCGGTTCTCGGCCCAGCGCGCGACGGCGGCGAGCAAAGTGTCGGCGAAATGCGCGGCGAGTTGCTCCTTCGATTGCGGCGCGGAGTCGGCGGCGAACAGCGCTGCGAAGCGCGCGAGTTCATCCTGCGGGCCTTTGCCGCTGGCGTGTTGGTAAACGCGCGTGACGCCGAACCACGAGCGTTCGTCGGCGACATCTTTCTCACTCAAGCCGCCGTAGCCGGTGCGGGGTGGGAAATAGTTGTTGAGGGATTTGGTCGCGATTTCGAAATACACGCGGCGCTGCGTGCTGGTGTCGTTGCCACCGGCGAGGCGGTCGAAGTTTCCGGCGGTGAGCGTGAGCCACGCGGGCTGCGGCTGATTGAGAAAAGCGAGGCGCTCCGAGTGAAACGCCTGGTCCACGATGAACGCGCGCGCGGCGTGTTCGACGCCGCGCGAGATGGTTTCATTGCGCGGGAATCGGCGGGAATCCTTCGGGTGGCGGCCGACGATTTCGCAGAGAAAAAGTTAGAGCCTCGTTACCTCGACTCCTACAACGAAGTCGCGGTAGGAGCGCCGAGCATTGCTCGGCTCGGGCACAGCGGACGGTTCGTGCCGTGCAATGCTCGGCGCTCCGGGGCTTGGGGAAAACTTTTCAGCGCGCGTGGTGGTTCGCCGCGATGGCGCTGGTTGATTCTTGCGCTACTAAATCTGCGAATACGCCGTCGGCTTGAGAAGGACGTTGCCGATGTTGGTGACGATCTCGGGATCGGTGAGGCCGGGCGTGGCGCTGAGTTTTTTCCACTCGGGATCGGCGCGAAAGGTATCCCAACTTTTTTCGCGCGTCGCCAGGTCGGGAAAGGTCAGGAGGTAGGTGAAATTTGGCAGGCGCG
>JAYVOY010000170.1:0-8752 GCA_043757645.1 Verrucomicrobiota bacterium | reverse complement strand
CCGTCGCCGACGAAGAGAAATTTCAAGCGCGGCACCGCGGCCATGAGTTGCGGCGCGACGGCGAACAGGTCGTCGTGGCCTTTGAGCGTGAAGAGGCGCGCGATTTTACCGACCACGAAATCGTCCGCCGCCAAACCCAGCCGCGCGCGCCACGCCGGGGAATTCTCCGCGCGCAAAAACGGCGCGAGATCGAAGCCGCTGAAGATGCGCGTGTATTGCTCGGGACGCCCGATGCCCGCGCGCAGATATTGCTCCGTCATCGCGTTGGCCACGACGGTGAAGTGCGTCGTGCAACGGGCCGCGAGCCGTTCGGCATTGCAAAAAACGAGGTTGGCCAGCGCGCCCTGAAAACCACCGAACGACGGCCCGTGAATCGTGTGAATGATCACCGGCACGCGCGCGCCGCGGGCCGCGAGACGTCCGAGCACGCCGGCCTTGCCGCTGTGCGTGTGGACGATGTCGGGTCGCGATTCGCGAAACATCCGCCGCAGCCGCCGCCACGCGAGCGCGTCCCGCCACGGATGCACGGGGCGGACGAGTTCGGGAATCACGGTGAGGAGTCCGGGCACCGCCGTGCAGCGCGGCTCCAGAGTGCCCTCGGGACCGAAAGTGGGACCGGAGATGAGACTCACCTCGACGCCCGGCTTGCCGCGCAATCCGAGCACGGTGGCGACGGTGTTTTCCTGCGCCCCACCGACGATCAGCCGGGTGATGACGTGAACCACGCGCATCGGACCGGCGGGAGATAAGGGCTTTTGAGCGTCCGAATTCATCGGGATGGCGCCGCAAAAATCTTCGACGACCTTGCTCCGGCTAAACGCGCAGCGCGCTGGTACGGAGTCCCGCCTTTAGGCGGCGAGACGTTCGAGGTGGCAGAGGTCGCGACAATTCTCCAACGCGCCGTGGGTGCGGACGCCGCGCCGCCTAAAGGCGGAACTCCAAACGGCGGGACTCCGTACCAAGGGCGGCCACGCATGGGAATTTCAGCGGCCCGGCCCCTTGATTTCCGCGAGGCGTTTGTCGAGCGAGCGCGCCTCGGCGGAGCCACTGGGCACGAGCGAGCGCGCGGCCTCGAAGGAGCGGATCGCGTCGTTGGTGCGCTGGCGGCGCAGCGCGATTTCCGCGAGGCCAATGTGCGACGACGTGAGGTTCGGTTCGAGCCGCCGGAGCGCGTCGCAATCGCGCTGCGCGGCGTCGAGGCGGTTCAAATTCAGCAGCGCAATGCTGCGGTTCAAGAGCGCGGGCGCGTGATCGGGACGGCTGCGCAACAAGACGTCGAGCGGCACGAGCGCCTGCTCGAAGCGTTTGAGTTCCACGAGAATCGCGCCCTTGTTCAACAGCGCGCGCGGGTTGTTCGGGGCGAGACTCAGCTCGCGCTCGACCGCCAGGAGCGCGTTGGTCATCTGTCGCGAGGCGATGGCGAGCTTGGCCATGGTCGCGGGCACGCGCGGGTCGCGCGGGAATTTTTCCAGCGCCGCGGTCAACAGTTTCGCCGCGGCGGCGTTGTTCGTGAGGTTGAAGAGCGCGACCGCTTCGGCGCACGCGAGGGTCACTTCGTTGGTGCCGTTCAGCAATGCCTGCGGCGCGGCGCGGCGGGTTTCGCGCGCGACCTCGAGCGCGAGTTCGGGCATGCGCACCTGCGTGAACAACTCGGTCAGCGCGGCGTGCGGCGCGAAGGCTCCGGGATCGAGCGTGATCGCGCGCAGAAAGTATTGCGCGGCCTGCCGGTGCAGCGTGGCGCGCGCAAACGCCTCGCCCACCTGCGTGCAATAGGCCGGCTCATCCACGGGACCGTGGGCTTGCAGGATGGTGGTCCACGTCCGCAGGCGCGCGAGGTTGCGGTCGGTCTCGGCGTCGGCCGCCGTCGTGAGGGTGCGGCCCGCGACCAACTGGCGGTTGATTTTGAGGTTCACCGCCGCGACGTCGTTGTTCGGATTCAAGCTGGCGGCGCGGAAGAAATGCTCACCTGCTTCCGCGAACTTTCCCGCGCGCTGCAACTCGACGCCCCACGCGTTGAGGGCCTGCGAGTAACTGGCGGCGATGAATTCACGCGCGCGCGCGCGCGGCGCGACACTGGGTTCGAGGTGCGTCAGCGCGGGTTGCCCGTTCGCCCAGAAATTTTCGTTGAAGGTGACTTCCGACGCGGTGAGCGGCAGGCCCCACGCGGTTTCGTGCGCCTTCGACAAAATCTTGTAGCGCACGGGAACGCCCGGTGTGGCGGGCGCGGAATTCGTGCTCGGGTGAATCTGCGGATACGGCGTCAGGCGGCTCGCGAGGCCCCAGGGACGGGCTTGGATCGATTCAAAGAGTTGCGTGCCTTGCACGGCGTGGAGGTGAAAAAGCGCATTGGTTCGCGCCAGTCGCGTGAGCAATTGGATTTGAATTCCCTGCGGCAGCGAATTGGTGGGCAGCTTGCCGCCGAACAAATCCGGCCACAGCGTCGGCGCGCGCCGGTGCAGCATCTGGTGATACAGCGGCACGCCGAACGAGCGTTTGTCCACGAGGAGATTTTGCGCGGCCAGCGCGGGGTTCGCCGCCGTCGCGAGCACGAGCCACGAGGCGTCGTCCGCGAGGATGACCGCCTTTTCCGCGGGCACCGAGGCGGCGACGTGGTTGGCGAATTGCCGCAGCGCGGGACCGTTTTCAAACTGTACCGAGGCGAGGTTTCGCAGAAACAGCGCCGTCGGCACGCCGAGCGCGGCGGCGAGCACCAGCGCGACGATCGCGCCGCAAGCGAGTTTGAAAATCCCCTTCGGCCGTTCCCACGCGTTCGGCGATTCCTCGCCAAAAACCAGCAGCAGGTAGCCGCTGAAATAGCCGACGCACAGCGCGCCCAAATAATAAAACGGCAGGAACGGCAGGCCGTAGCCGAGCGCGCGCGGACTGAACACCGGGTTGAACGCGACCGCCGCGCACGCGATCAGAAACACCGTGTGCAACACGTAAAACATCACGGTGGTGAGGCGGTTGCTCAGCGCGTTGGCGTCGCCGAGCGAGGCCGCCCAACGGATGCCCAGGATGAACACGGGCAGGATCGAGGTGAGCGACAGCAGCAGCGCGCGGCCCTTGGGATATTGGAAGAGCAGGTTTTTTTGCGCGCCCAATTCCGCCCGCAGCAAGGCCCAAAAGCCCGCGGGCGCGTCGGGTCCGAGGCTCGTCGCCAGCGGGAGCACCAGATACAGCGAGAGCCCCGCCGCCGCCCACGCGCCCAGGCGCAGCAGCAGCGGCGCGCGAAACAGCGCCAGGCCTTTGATCCAGAGGAGCGCGCAGGCGAAGAACGGGAGAAAGCCGATCAACGCCCAGTTGTTGGTCATCCCCACGGCGTACAAAAACGCGAACGCGTGGAGCCAGCGGTCATTTCCCGAGGCGCGGTGTTCGAGCAGGCACAGCACCACGGCGGCGAACAAAAGCAGGTCGAAGATTTCCCCGGTGGCGGCGGTGGCGTGTTCCCAAAAGGTTTGCTCGAAGCCGCACGTCAGCACGCCGAAAACCACCGGCGCCCACGCCCACCGCACTGCCAGCAGTCCGCGGGAATGCTTGTTCAACCAGCGCTGTTCCTTGGTGCGATCATGCGGGAGCAGCGCGATCGTGCGGGCGAGGATTCCCAGCGTCGCGGCCGCGCAGACGGCGGTGAAAAGATTTAGCGCGAGCGGTTGCGCGCCCGCCGGCAGCCAGCGAATCGGATACGTGAGCAGCAACAGCACGGGCGCCTGCAACGTCGGCGTCCACCAATCCCAACCGGTGATTTTCGCCACCAACCCGAGGCTGGCGAGGCTGACCCAGTGATTGAGCGTCGCGAGGAACACCGCGAGCGCGCCGCCCGCCAGCAGCCACGGAAGCCGGGCCGCGGTGAAACTGGATTTGGTTTGTGAATTTTCCATGCCGTAAGCGCGGCGAGTTGAAGACAACGCCACGCCGGAGACAAGTCTGAATGCCGCGCGCGCCGCCGCCGCGGGCGGGTCATAAAAGCTGTGGCAAAGGAATTTTGGGCAAGGGAATTGGGGGTGAAGACAAATCATTTTTTTACCCAAAATTCCTTTGCCAACACTCGGCGATTCCCCGGTAGTTTTTAGCCGTAACGATGCAATGGGCGGACCGCCGCCGTCTCGGCGGCTCACGGCAAGGGAAGTCCGCGGGGGCAAATTGTCCGCGCGCTTTTGGTTCCCTATTCAGGGAGCATTTTGGGCTGCGGAAAATCCGCGCGTTCGCCCCGTTGGGACGGGGTGAGCCGCCGAGACGGCGGCGGTCCTACTGCATGGTTACGGTTTAGACAGTGCTGTTGCTGAACCCGAACTTCGAAGTCGGCGTTGCGCGCCGCGCAGCGGCGCGGGAGCGCACGCCGCTGGCGTGCCGGTTTCGGCGGCTCGCCGAAAACCTCGTTTCACTCACTTTTTTGCGCGGAGAAGAAAGTTAGAACTGGGACACGATGGTTTGGGCGGGCCGCCCAAACCAGCACGCGAGCCGCGTGCGCTCCCCATTCTTATTTCGGAGTTCGGGCTGAAACCTCCCCGCCTTGAGGGTCGCTTGCCACACTTCGCTCTTCGGGGCGCAGCTTGCCACTGCTCCCGAAGGACGCCCGCCCGTCGCGCCGCCGTCCCGGCTGGCTCACGTCGTGATGGGTCCGCAGGGGCGGCCCCACTGCGGCTTCCGGCACCCGCAGTCGGCCAGCGCCGCAAGCGGACCCAAGTTCGGGGCGGCGCGGTGCGGCCGCCGGGAGCCGCCGGGACGGCGGCGCGACGGGAGCGGTGTGCGGCCGCCGGGAGCCGTCGGGACGGCGGCGCGACGGGGCAGTGCCACGCCGCCTCCTTTTCGCGCCCTGAGTCGCAGCGTGTTTTGACAAACCAACGTTCCGGGTGTTCCTTGCGGCGCATTTTTCAACTATGACGGCTCCATTGTCGGGAGGTTCTTTTCCTCTGATGACCGGTTGGCTGGGACGGCAATTGGCCGCGAGTCACGCGCGCGGGGCTTTGACCAAAGCGGTTGTGGGCGCCCTGCTGTGGTGGTTGGCTGGCGGCGTGAGCGCGTGGGGCCAGGCGATTCTGCCGGAGGGTTTTTATGAGACGCAGGTGCGCAATATCTCGGCCTCCACCGCGATGGCGCTGGGGCCGGATGGTTGGATTTTTGTGTGCGAACAACGCGGCAAGCTGCGGCTGATTCGCGACGGCGTGTTGCAACCGACGGCGTTTCTGCAACTCACGGTGCAGGCCTTTCAAGAGCGCGGTTTGGATGGCGTGCAGTTTGATCCCGGCTTCGCGACGAACCGTTTCTTCTACGTTTATTACACGGCGCTCCAGCCGACGCTGCACAATCGCCTGAGCCGCTTCACCGCGGCGGAAACGAACGCGGTGCCCGGCTCGGAAGTGGTGCTGCTCGAGCTCCCCACGCTCGGCGAATCGGGCTGGCACAATGGCGGCAGCATCGCCTTCGGCCCGGACGGCAAACTGTATCTCGGCGTCGGCGACAACAATATCCCCGGCCACGCGCAATCGCTCGACACGGTGCTGGGGAAAATTCTGCGGCTGAATCCCGACGGTTCCATCCCCGCGGATAATCCCTTTTACAGCGCCGCCACGGGCGCGAATCGCGCGATTTGGGCGCTGGGTTTTCGCAATCCGTACACGCTCTCGTTTCAGCCGGGCACGGGCCGCTTGTTCGCCAATGACGTGGGTTACGACAAATGGGAGGAGATCAATGACGTCGTGCGCGGCGGCAATTACGGCTGGCCGATTTACGAGGGTGCGTCCAACGATCCGAATTTCCTCGCGCCGTTTTACACGTATCCGCATCCGCCCGAGGCCAGCAGCGCGATCACCGGCGGCGCGTTTTACAATCCGGCCACGGCGCTGTTTCCGGCGGAATTTGTCGGGAAATATTTTTTCGTGGATGCCTTCCTCCAGTTCATCAACGTGCTTGATCTGAACACGCGCGCGGTCACGCGTTTCGCCACGTTCCCCACTTTTTCCACGGCCGATCCGGATGTCGGGCCACTCTATTTGACCGTCGGACCGGAGGGCAGTCTCTACTATCTCGCGCGCGAAAGTCACACGGTGAACCGCATTCGCTTCGGTGCCACGCAGGTGCCGCGCGTCGGCGTGCAACCGGGCGATCAACGCGTGGTCGTGGGGGATCCGGTGCGCTTTCGCATCACCGCTTACGGCGCGCAACCGCTGGCGTATCAGTGGGAATTCCGCGCGGCGGACGATTTTGTTTTCTATCCGATACCGGGGGCGACGCAGCCGGTTTATGAAATTCCCGCGGCGGGCGCGGGCGATGACAACCGCGTGTTCCACTGCGTGGTGAGCAATCCGTTGGGCACAACCTTCAGCCGCGGGGCGTTGCTGCGGGCGTTGCTGGACACGCCGCCGATGCCGTTCATCAACACGCCCGCGGAAGGCACCACGTATCGCGCCGGCGACCGGATTTCCTTCGGCGGCCAGGGCGACGATTTCGAGGAAGGCCGGTTGACGGTGAACCAACTGACTTGGCGAATTGAATTCCGGCACCACGATCACGCGCATCCGTTCGTGCCCGACACGCGCGGAATTGGGGGCGGGGAGTTCGTGATCCCGACGACCGGCGAAACGAGCCAGGACGTGTGGTATCGCATTTTCCTCACGGCCACGGATTCGCCGGGCATCAGCCGCACGGTGTTTCGCGACGTGCTCCCGCGCAAGGCCAGCGTCACGCTGGCGACGATTCCCGCGGGCTTGCAAGTGCGCCTCGACGGCACGCCGGTCACCGCGCCGAGCACGTTTGTCGGCGTCGCGGGAATTCTGCGCACGCTGGAGGCGCCGCGCCAGACGTTCGCGGGCGTGGAGTACGAATTCGACTCGTGGTCGCAGGGCGGCACGGCGGGGCAGAACATTTCCACGCCCGACGCGGACACCACCTTCACCGCGCGGTTCCGCGTGGCGACGCCGGAAATTGACGCCGCGGAATTTGTCGCGCAGTCCGTCACGAACCAGATGCACGCCGGCTCGTTTTATCCCGTGAGCGTCACGCTGCGGAACACCGGCAACACCACGTGGTACACGCTCGCGAATTATTTTCTCGCGTCGCAAAACCCGCCGGACAGCCCGACGTGGGGACTCAATCGCGTCGAGTTGCCCGCGCCCGTGCCGCCGGGCGGCAGCGCCACTTTCAACTTCACCGTCACCGCGCCCGCGACTCCGGGCGATTACGACATGCAGTGGCAGATGGTGCGCGATGGATTTTATTTCTTTGGCGGCCTGACCCCGAACGTCCCGGTTCACGTCGGCGACGTGGCGAACAACGCGCGGTTCATTTCGCAGTCCGTCCCTTCCGTGATGATCGTCGGCCAGCCGTACGAAATCGCGATCACGCTGCGCAACAGCGGCGCGGTCGCGTGGACCACCAACGAGTTCTACCGCCTCAGCTCGCAGAATCCGCCGGACACCGATGTCTGGGGCCTCAGCCGCGTCGAACTGCCCGGCACGGTGAATCCCGGCGAGAATGTCACATTCCGCTTCGTCGTCACCGCGTCGTTCGATCCCGGCGCGAACGAATTCCAATGGCGGATGATTCAGGACGGCATCGGCTATTTCGGTGAGTTCACGGGCAATCAAACGGTGCAAATTTCCGCCGGCCCGGAGGTTCGCCGCGCGCCCACCGCTCAAACCGTGAAGGCCGGCAACCCCGTCACGTTCACCGTCACCGCCGTGGGCTTGGAGCCGCTGACGTATCATTGGAACCGCAACGACACGCCGATCCCCGGCGCCACCGCTGCGAACCACACGCTCGCCGCCGCGCGCGTCGCCGACGATGGCGCGCGCTTCTCCTGCACCGTGGCCAATCCCGCGACGAGCGTGACGTCGCGCGCGGCGCGGCTGACGGTGATTCCCCCGCCGGTGCCCGTCGTGACGAGCGTCAGCCCCGCGCGTGGGGCGGTGCAAATCACCGCGAACGCAAAAATCCTCGCCACGTTCTCGCTCCCGATGAGCGCCGCCAGCATCAACTCAAATTCGTTCACACTGTTGAAAAGCGGTTCGCCCACGCCGGTCCCCGCGCGCGTGACTTACGATCCCGCCACGCGCCGCGCGACGCTCCAACCCAGCGGCGGGCTGGACCCGGCGGGCGCGCGTTACAGCGTGCAACTCCGCGGCGGCCGCGGCGGTGTCGAGAGCCTCGAAAACGCCGTGCTCGCCGCCGAGGTGACGTGGACATTCCAAACCGCCGACACCGTGCCACCGCGCGTCCTCACGCATTCGCCAACCGCCGGTGAACCCGTGTCGGAGACGCCCCTCGTAACGCTCACACTGTCGGAACCCTTGAATGCCAACACCATTACGGCCGGCACCCTGACACTCGCGGAAGCGCGCAAAGACCGCGCGGTTCCCGCCGGGGTCAGCTACAATCCCGCCACGCGAACCCTCGTGCTGGTCCCCACCAAAAAGCTCAAACACAAAAAGACCTACTTCGTGACCCTCGCCGGCGGTCCCGCGGGCCTCGCGGACCGCGCGGGAAATCGCCTCGCCGCAGACTTCGTTTTCTCCTTCACCGTCACCGGAAAACATTAGCCGAACTCGCGGCCAACGAACGCGCGATGCGATCGCGCGGAACCGGACTCGGGGTTTTGCGACTCGGGGTGGGGCACTGAGGGGAGTGCGATAAACCGAATCCATGCCGTCGTAGCGCCGCCGTCCCGGCGGCTCACACCGTCCGAACGGGGCTGCTGCGAGCTTTGGTTGTTGCGCAAACGTCTCACGAAATGGGGAACCAAAGTGAGTGCGTC
>JAYVOY010000169.1:0-8811 GCA_043757645.1 Verrucomicrobiota bacterium | reverse complement strand
GCACCCGGCTTCAGCCGGGTGTCCGTGACCGAACCAAACGTTCAACCGCTTCAGCGGTTTTGCGGTGGGGCCAAACCGCTGAAGCGGTTGTGTTCGTGTTGTTACCGTGACACCCGGCTGAAGCCGGGTGCTAATGAGAGTTCAAAACCGGTTGCGAGAAACTGAGAGGCGCCCCCACGGCGTCGGCGCAGCTTGACACTGCCCGGGAATGACGCCCGCCCGTAGCGCCGCCGCCGCCCGGCAGTTTTCAAAAATGATTTTCGCGCTGGGACCGGCCGCGCATTTGATTGCAGGGCTTGGAGCGAACCCTTGAAGCAACCGGATAATTTCGCGCGCCGGCCCGGCCAAACGCAATTTCCGGCGCGACCATTGCATCCCCTCCAGAAATCGCGTCCTCTCCCCGCCGTCATTCGCGTGAACAAAAAAACTCTCGTCCGCAAAATCGTCGCCCACCTCAACGCCGAACTCGCGCTCTACGACAAGGCCGCGCGCGCCGCGCACGCCGAGGCCACCGACGAACAGAACAAGGCCGAAAACAAATACGACACCCGCGGACTCGAGGCCTCCTACCTCGCCCGCGGCCAGTCGCGTCAGGCGGCCGACGTGACCGAGGCCATCGACCAATTTCAAATGCTGGCGCTCCGCGCGTTCAGTCCCACGGACCCGATCGACCTCACCGCGCTCGTCGAAGTCGAACTGCGCGGCGAGCGCAATTTCTTCTTCATCGGGCCACGCGCCGGTGGCACCGAGATCGAACACGAGCAGCGCGAAGTCACCGTCCTCACGCCGCAATCCCCGCTCGGGCAAAAACTCGTCGGCCGCCGTCAGGGCGAGGTGCTCAAGCTCAACCTCGGCGGCGCGCGCAGCGAGTACCGCATCGTCGCGGTGGCGTGATTTCAAACACGCCGCGCTCGGAGCGCCGAGCACCGGCTCGGCGCGACTCCAGCGCCACCGCGGAGCGCGGCTGGGTCGTAGACCAGCCGCAGCAACCCCACATTTCGAGAACCGTGGAAAATTCCTGGCAACGCCCGGATCCCACGCGCTGCGGCTGGTCGAGGACGACACAGCCGCGCTCCATTCGCGACGCGCCTTGACGCCCGCCGCGTCCGCCCCCACGTTGGCCGCCGCAGTTCGTCGGCAAACGCCGGCGCACTCAACACCAGAACCAAAACCAAAACCGGCCATGAACTCATCACCCCCAAGAACCCGCGTCCTGCTCGGCCTGGCATTCGCCCTGTTGCTCGGCACCGTTGTCACGCGGGCGGACGTCAGCGGCGTGCGCGACCACGCGGGATTTTTCTCCGAGACCGCCAAGACGACGGCGGGCCGCACAATTTCCGACATCGAGAAGAATTTGAAAAAGGACGTGTTGATCGAGACTTTCGCCGAGGTTCCCGCCGACGTGAAAAAGGGCATCGATCTCGCGGACAAGGCCGCCGTGGGCGCGATGTTCGAGAAATGGACCTTGCAACAGGCGCGCCAGCTCAAGGTCAACGGGGTGTACGTGTTGCTCACCAAGGAACCCGCGCATCTCCAAGTCATCGTTGGCAACGAAACGCAAAAACAGGCGTTCACGCAGGCGGACCGCGCCACGCTGGTGTCCACGATGCTCGCCAAACTGCGCGCGAAACAAAACGACGACGCGCTGCTCGACGGCGTGAATTTCGTGCAAGCGACGATGCGTTCGCACGTCGTCGTGCGCGGGCCGGTGCGGAGCAACGTCGGGGTGCCGCAGTCCGCGCCGCCGATGCGTGTGCCTGAGGCCGCGTCTGAGTCGTCGCGCCCGATGTGGATGTGGGTCCTGCTCGCGCTGATCGGCGTGGGCGTGATCCTGTTCATCATGGGACTCATTCGCGCGATGACGCGGAGCAACAACTCGACTCCCGGAATGCCGCCGCAACTCGGTGGTGGCGGCGGCGGCTTCATGAGTTCGCTCCTCGGCGGGATGTTCGGCGCGGCGGCGGGCATGTGGCTCTACGATCAATTCTCGGGCAATCACGGCAACGCGTTTGGCTCCGATCGTTCCAACGATAGCAACAGCGGTGGCGACGACGGCTTCTCGCGCCGTGACACCGATTACTCCAGCTCCGGCAGCGACTTCGGCGACAGCTCGGGCGGCGGCGGCGGCGATTCCGGTGGTGGTGGTGGTGACTCGGGCGGCGGTGGTGGCGGGGATTTTTGAGAATCCGTCATTGATCGCAAAGGGCTGCTGATTGGTTGCGAGCGTACCGACAACGCGCCAGACGTCCGCACACCTGCCGCGTCGAAAGCAGCGGAGGGGGAACTTTTGCCCGAGAGCGTGACTCAAATTGTAGGAGTCGAGGTTACGAGACTCTAACCTCATTCCGCGCGGCAACCGTCCACATCTCCGCGCCCCCGTTTATCGCCGCGATGCACGCCCGTCGGCATGAGTAACCGGCGCGAGACAAAACACCGTGATTCTCAGAGCCTGTCTGAAAATTCCGGAGCGCGGCTGTGTCGTCCTCTACCTGCCGCAGCACAGACTCATGGGTGCGGCGTCCGGGTGGAGCTGGTGGCTGCGGCTGGTCTCCGACACAGCCCCGCTCCACCGCATTTTCAGACAGGCTCTCAGGGTGCCTTTGCCGGAGAAAAAAGTTAGTGTCTCGTCACCTCGACTCCTCCAAGGGCGACGACGACGGCTGCAACGCACCCGCCAATTCCACGTGATTTGCACTGCCGATTCATCGAGCCTTTGCTTTACTCCCCCCAATGCTCAAGCCCGTGCTGCAAGACGACGCGCTGTTGGCGGACATAACCGCGGCCAAAAAATCCCCCGACCAACTGCACCTCTGGTGGCTCGGCCAGAGCGGCTTTCTCGTGCAATGGCAGGGCCGTCATCTGCTCCTCGACCCGTATCTCTCGGACTCGTTGACGCGCAAATACGCCGCGACGGACCAGCCCCACGAGCGCCTGACCGAGCGCGTGATCGCGCCCGAGCGGCTCGCCTTCGCCGGGGTCGTCACGTCCAGTCACAACCACACCGATCATCTCGACGCCGAGACGCTCGGGCCGCTGCTGCGCGCCAATCCCGCGCTGCAAATGCTCGTCCCCGAGGCCAACCGCGCGTTCGCGGCCGAGCGCTTGCAGGTGCCCGCCAGTTCCCTCCACGGCCTCGACGCGGGGCAGGCGGTGACGCTCGGCGGCTTTGTTTTTCACGGCATTCCCGCCGCGCACAACACGCTCGAGCGCGACGCCGCGGGCCGCCACAAATTCCTCGGCTACGTGATCGAGTGCGGCCCGTGGCGCATTTATCACTCGGGCGACACGCTGCGCTACGACGGCATGGAGGACTGGCTGCGCCCCTTCGGCCTCACCGTCGCGCTGCTACCGATCAATGGTGACCGGCCCGAGCGCCGCGTCGCCGGCAATCTCGACGGCCCGCAGGCCGCGCGCCTCGCCCACGCCAGCGGCGCGCGCGTGGTGATTCCGTGCCACTACGATTTGTTCGCGTTCAACACCGCGTCGCCCGATGAATTCGTGGCGGAATGCCGGCGCTTGGGGCAGTCTTACTGCGTCTTACAAAACGGGGAACGCTGGAGCCAACCCGTCGTTGCCAAGTGAATGCGCCTGAACAAACCGAATCGACGAAACCGCCCGTCAACCAATGGGCGCAGGTGCGGGCGTGCATTTTGCTGACCTGTCTTTGGGGATTCATCGGCTGGATGTGCTTTGAGTCGATTCTGTCACTTTCTGGAGCTTTAAGCTTCGCGGCCAAATGGCTGTTCCCGACCAAGTTTTTCGTTTCCCTGGCGCAGGCAAGTCCGCCCGAAAGCCTCCTCCACGGTATTCCAAACTCCGGCCCGCTTGCCTGGTGGTTTGTGGTGTGCTTCATCGTGAACTGGGCACTGCGTTACGGCTCAATCGCCTCCAAGCTCGCGATGATCGGTTGCGCTGCGCTGGGATTCGGAATGGTGTCGTTAACCGAAAATCTGTATCAGCACGCGGATTTCACAGAGCGACGGCTAAATGTTTCCCCTCCCGCTTTTGAGCCGGGCCTGTTGATTCTCGCCGGTACGGTCAAGCCATTGAACTATCCCGCTCCCGAGAGCACGTTCGAAATCCGCATCGCTGGCCGTGATTACTATCATCTTCACCAATCTTGGCCCGACACGTGGGAATATCAGGAATCACGCTACACGGAAATCGCGACTCCAAATTCGGCCGGCTGGGTAGGCAGTTATCCGCGCAGGCGAAACATGTTGTTTGCGATCCACTGCGGGCCTCGCCCGACAGCCATCGAAATTTTCGGCGAGCCGACGCTGTTGATGCCGGGGCGAGGGTTGTGGAGTGGCACAGGATTTACAGGCGCCACGAACGAAGGACAACGGGTCGAATATGTTCCTCTCAAAACGAACTACCGCCTGACTGGTCGGCACGAAAAGTATTCACGACTTGAACGCATCGGTCGCTGGCAAGTCCCTCGCGAAATCATTTTTCATGATCCAGCCCGGGTTTTCGGCACGTACGTTTACACCGTCCGGCGGGTTGAGCTTCTGGCCCTTCCTGAACGCGAATGGTTTGATCAAGTCAAAGCAAAGCTTCTTCCTCCCGGCCAGTCCCGGTGGAACCTTCGCGATGGGACGCTCACTTATCGCGTTCGAGAAGATAGTGCGCCAAAGCCTCCAGCGCCGCCGCCCGGCCGTTGAACGGCTGTAGCGCGGCGAAGGCTTTCGCGGTGAGTTCGCGCGCGATCTTGCGCGATTTCTCCAAACCCACGATGCGCGGATAAGTGGCCTTTTGCGCGGCGACATCCTTGCCCGCGGTTTTCCCGAGCTGCTCGCTCGTCTGCGTCACGTCGAGAATGTCGTCGATGACTTGGAACGCGAGGCCGACGTGATAGCCGAAGTCCGTGAGCGCCGCGAGTTGCGCCGCGGTGCAATTGGCGCTCATGCCGCCGAGGCGCGCGGAGCAGCACAGCAGCGCGCTGGTCTTGCGCTCGTGAATGTAGCGCAGTTGCGCGGCGGAGGTCTTTTTCCCCTCGCCCTCCAAATCGGCGACTTGTCCCGCGATGAGTTGCAGCGAGCCGGACGCTTTCGCGATTTCCAGCACGAGGTCGCGGTGCGAATAGCGCGGCCAGCCCGCCGCCTGCGCCGCGATTTCAAAGGCCTGCGTCAACAGCGCGTCGCCCGCGAGAATCGCGATGCCCTCGCCGAAGACCTTGTGATTGGTCGGCTTGCCGCGGCGGAAATCGTCGTTGTCCATCGCGGGCAAATCGTCGTGGATCAGCGAGTAGGTGTGGATGCACTCGACGGCGCAGGCCAGCGGCAGCGCGGCCGCGGTGGTGCCGCCGCACGCCTCGGCGGCCGCCAGGCACAGGGCGGGGCGCATCCGCTTGCCGCCGGCGAAGAGCGAGTAGCGCATCGCACGGTGAATGGTCGCGGGTTTGGTGATGGCGCGCGGGAGGAATTGATCGAGCGCGCGGTTCACCGCGTCGGTCCGGTCCGCCAGAAATTTCTGGAGGTCAAAGGCGGGTTCGGCGGGTTCGGCGGCGGACTTGGTTTGAGCGGACATACGGCGTTTGTATGTAATGCACCCCGGCGGTGGCAAGTCAGGACTGTTTTTTCGATGGTTCTCCGCAGCGACAAATCCCAGATTCCCTTGCGCCGTTTGTGTGAGTTTCAACTGCTTTTGGGGTCTCATTCTTTTGGGAACATCCCCGCGCCCTCGCGTCGTTCGCACGGATTCCCTCTTTCCTCCCGCCCACGCAACTGTGCCACGCTCATGACACACCTAATCCCAAATGTGCGCCATTGTGACACTTTGGCGCATTGGGCGATTTTCAAAGTTCATCCCATAAATTATCATGAACACATTATCCATTAACACGTTAAGTCATAAGAAGCCTATCTGGCACCACCCTTGCTGAATCGCACTTAGGTTTCAGTGACAAAACCACTAATTTATGCCAAAAGTATTGGGAATTGATTTGGGGACGACGAACTCCTGCATGGCGGTCATGGAGGGCGGCGAACCGATGGTGCTCGAAAACTCCGAGGGCAAACGCACCACGCCATCCGTGGTCGCCTTCACCAAGACCGGCGAACGCGTGGTCGGCGACGCCGCCAAGCGTCAGGCCGTGACGAATCCGCGGAACACGGTGTACTCCATCAAACGCTTCATGGGCCGGAAGTTTGATGAGGTGCAGGAAGAGATCAAACGCGTCCCCTACAAAGTCGTCCGCGCCGCCAATGGCGACGCCTGCGTGGAAGTCGAAGTGGACGGCAAACCCAAACAGTTCAGCCCGCCCGAGGTTTCGGCGATGATTCTCGCCAAGCTCAAGGCCGATGCCGAAACGCGTCTCGGCGAGAAGGTTACCCAGGCCGTCATCACCGTTCCCGCTTACTTCAACGATTCCCAGCGTCAGGCCACCAAGGACGCGGGCAAGATTGCCGGCCTCGAGGTTCTCCGCATCATCAACGAACCCACCGCCGCCGCGCTTGCCTACGGTCTCGACAAAAAGAAGGATGAGAAAATCGCGGTGTACGACCTCGGCGGCGGCACGTTCGACATCTCAGTCCTCGAAATCGGCGACGGCGTGTTTGAAGTCAAAGCCACCAACGGCGACACCCACCTCGGCGGCGATGACTGGGACAATCATCTCATTGATTGGATTCTTGAGGAGTTCAAACGCGAGAACGGCATGGACCTGCGCAAGCAGCCCGACGCGCTCCAACGCATCAAGGAAGAGGCTGAGAAAGCCAAGATCGCGCTATCCAGTTCGCAGCAATACGACATCAATCTCCCCTTCATCACCGCCGACGCCAGCGGCCCCAAGCACATCAGCACCAAGCTGACGCGCGCCAAGATGGAGCAGCTTTGCGACACGTTGTTCGAGCGCACCATCTCGCCGGTCAAGAACTGCCTCAAGGACGCTGGTATTACCGCCGACAAGATCGACGAACTAGTCCTCGTCGGCGGCATGACCCGTATGCCCCGCGTCGTCGAGACCGCGCACACGCTCGTCAACAAGCCCCCGCATCAAGGTGTCAACCCCGATGAAGTCGTCGCCGTCGGCGCGGCCATTCAGGGCGGCGTGCTCAAGGGTGAAGTCAAGGATGTCCTCCTCCTTGATGTTACTCCGCTCTCGCTCGGCATCGAGACTCTCGGCAGTGTTTTCACGAAACTCATCGAGCGCAACACGACCATCCCTACTCGCAAATCGGAAATCTTCTCCACCGCCTCGGACAACCAACCCGGAGTGGAAATCCACGTCCTCCAAGGCGAGCGCCAATTCGCCCGCGACAACAAGACTATCGGTAAGTTCAACCTCTCCGAACTCCCCCCCGCCCCGCGCGGCGTGCCGCAAATCGAAGTTACTTTCGACATCGACGCCAACGGTATTCTCCATGTTAGCGCCAAAGACCTTGGCACCGGCAAGGAGCAGAAAATCGCCATCACCGCCAGCAGCGGCCTCAACAAAGATGAGGTCGAAAAGATGCGCAAAGACGCCGAACTCCACGCCGACGACGACCGCAAGAAGCGCGAGGAAATCGATCTCCGCAACGAGGCCGACAGCGCCGTCTATCGCTCCGAGAAAATGCTGCGCGACAACGCCGCCACAGTCCCGGCCAGTCACAAGGAAACCGTCGAGAAAGCCGCCGCCGCAGTGAAAGAAGCGCTGAAAGGCTCCGACCTCGCCGCGATCAAAACCGCCAACGACAAGCTCAACGAAGTCTGGCAGGCCGCCTCCACCGAAATGTACAAAGCCGGCGCTGAGAAAGCCCGCGCCGAGAAAGGCGCTCCCGGCGCCGAACCCAAAGCCGACGCGGGCAAAGACGCCTCCGGCAAGGGCGACGGCCCGATCATCGACGCCGAAGTCGTGGACGACAAAAAGTAACTTTTAACTTTCCTGCCGTGGGTGCGGCGGGGGTTGAATCAAACCAAAACATCAACACACACAACCAAAAGACAAACTAGTATGGCATTGAACGTCAAACCCATCGGTGATCGGGTTCTCGTGGAACCCCAGGAAGAAAAAGAAACCAAAAAGGGCGGCATCATTATCCCTGACTCCGCCAAGGAAAAACCGACCGAAGGCGTCATCCGCGCCCTCGGAACCGGCAAGACCGACGACAAGGGCGTGAAAATTCCCTTCGAGGTCAAAGTCGGTGACCGCGTCCTCATCAGCAAATACGGCGGCACGGAAATCAAACTCGACGGCAAGGAATACAAAATCCTCAACGCGGACGACATTCTCGCCGTTCTGGCCTAACCTTAACCTCAGTCAACAACCCTCAACTAGTAACTACGACAACTTATGGCAGCTAAACAACTCCTCTTTGACGAAGCAGCTCGTCAGGCCCTCCTCAAGGGCGTCAGCAAACTCGCGAAGGCCGTCGCCGCGACGCTCGGACCGAAAGGCCGCAACGTCGTCCTCGACAAAAAATTCGGTTCCCCGACCGTGACCAAGGACGGTGTCACTGTCGCCAAGGAAATCGAACTCGAAGACCCCTATGAAAACATGGGCGCGCAGATGGTTCGCGAAGTCGCCAGCAAGACCAGCGACACCGCCGGCGACGGCACCACCACCGCCACCGTGCTTGCCGAAGCGATCTATCGCGAAGGCTTGAAGTTCGTTACTTCCGGTGCGAACCCGATCGGCATTCAACGCGGCATTCAAAAGGCCGTTGACGCCGCCGTCGCCCACCTCGACAAGATCGCCAAGAAGGTCAAGGACAAGGAAGAGATCAAGCAGGTCGCGACCGTCTCCGCCAACTGGGACACCACCATCGGCGAGATCATCGCCGACGCGATGGACAAGGTCGGCAAGGACGGCACCATCACGGTCGA
>JAYVOY010000168.1:0-8889 GCA_043757645.1 Verrucomicrobiota bacterium | reverse complement strand
CCAAACTCCTGCGCGTCCTTCAGGAACGCGAACTAGAACGCGTCGGCGGCAATCGCACCATCAAGGTAGATGTCCGCGTCCTGGCCACGACCAATCGCCACCTGGAACAAAGCGTCGAGAAAGGCGAGTTCCGCCAAGATCTCTACTTCCGCCTCAACGTCATTCCTATCATCGTAGCTCCCCTGCGCGAGCGCCAAGCCGACATCCCGTTGCTCGCCGAACAATTCCAACTGCGCTTCTCCCGCAAACACGGTCTCCGCACCCTCGGCATCTCCCCCGCCTGCTCCGCCGCCCTCCTCGCCCACAACTGGCCCGGCAACGTCCGCGAACTCCAGAACGTCATCGAACGCGCCGTCATTCTCTGCGGCGACAACGACTCCCTCCAACCCGACGACCTCGGCTTCCCAGTCTCCTCCCGCACCATCTCCGTCACCGCCCCCCCGCAGAGAAATGACCTTCCCCCTGACGCGCCTCCCACCCCAGCCCCCAAACTCAAGACCCCGCCGCCTATCACCCCCGACGCCGCAACCGCGTCCGCAACCGTCCGCACCCTCACTCTCGCCGAACTCGAGAAACAACAAATCCTTCAAGTTCTCCAAAAGAATCAAGGCAACCGCACCCTCACCGCCAAGCTGCTCGACATCAGCGTCCGCACCCTCCGCAACAAACTCCACGAATACAACATCCCCGGCCGCGACGAACCCGAAGACCCTACGCAACTCAACTTCGACGCCCCCACCCTGCCACCCACCCCCTAGTGTTTTCGGACTCGACCGCCGGCATTTCCGTAATCCCCTCCACCCAAGGTATCCCCCTGAACTAACCCATCGAATAGAAACCTTCTGCCCCATTCCCCTGACCCAAATTCCCCTGCCAATGACTTTCCGTTTTTTGGTTCACCGCGCGAAATCTGTTTTTGTCCGAAATCTCCGCGCCCCTCCTTCTTGTCCCTTCCCTTTATAACCTCTAATTGTCAGCCTTAAATCAACCACCTCATCCCATGCGCCTCCGCTTTCATTTACCTTTTGCCTTTTGCCTTTTACCTTTTGCCTTTTACCTTTTCCCCTCCCTCCTTCCTGCCGCCCCCGACCCCACCCGCATCATCCTCGAGTGCGAAGACATGCAGGGCGTCGCCCAAAACCGTTTCGGTCCCGCGCCCGGCTGGCAGGTCGGCCGCTGGGGCCACGACCTCTACCAAAACATGATCTTCGGCGGCGTCTGGGCCAGCGGCCTCCGCAACGCCATGACCGACGAAACCGATACCCCCGCCGAAGTCACCGCTGAAATCAACGTCCCCACCAATGGCACCTACAAAGTCTGGGCCAAATACGAATGCCCGCCCTTCTTCAACTACGCCTTCACCATTCGGATAACCCCCCTCACCGGCGGCGCACCCAGCTTTGACCGCACCTACGGCCTCCGCGACGCCCCCAAGCACTATTGCTTCACCGCCAAACTAACCACCGGCGATCTCTACTGGAACTGGGGCATGGACCACGACGCCGCCGAAGGCTACGAAGCCAAGCTGGAAAAGGGCCGCTACCGCGTAACCCTGGCCAAAACCAGAAACCCCGAACCCCGCGGTGCCCGCTCTATCGACGCTATTCTAATCACCACCGACCTATCCCCGCTATCCGCGCCCAAATTCCCCCGCTACCCGCTCCTAGACGAACTCCGCCGCGCCAACCACGTCTATTTCCGCTTCCGCAATCCCAAGTCCGCCACCACCCCCATCAAAATAGTCTGGAACCACTGGGGCCACCGCCCCAATGACTACTACCTCGCCCAATACCGCGAGTTGGTGAAGTTCTACGACCCCGCCGGCAACCCACTCGAAGGCGGCAAAAATGGCGACTGGCCCACCCCCATCGCCCCCGGTGAATCTTCTCCATGGTACGATCTCGGCCCCACCATGAACACCGAGAGCACCTCACCCTATTCCCTTCGCGCCCTCGTGCCCGAGATCAAACCAGGCAACCCCCGCCGCCCGTCCGACGGCAGCGAACCCTTCGCCGTGGACCTCGCCACCGCCCCGAGTGAAACCAAAATCGTAAAATCCTTCGAGCTAGGCGCTGGTGAAACCGCCCTCACCCTCCTTGTCCAACCCGACTTATACCGTCCCGAGGGCCTCACCCACACCCTCAAACTTAGCGACGTCTATCGCGCCGTGACGCGCGAACTCGATGCTATCCCCCGCCTCGGCCCCATCCCCAAGAAGCTCCGCCTCTTCGCCAACACCGGCTCCATCGGCACGGGTGAGTCGGACCTTCCCATCGAACTCGCTTTCCGCGAAGCCGTTGGCCTCAACACCCTCCAAGCCAACACCGACCCCAAGCAAGTCCCTCGCATCCTAGAACTCGCCAAGCCTCGCGGCTCTATCATCGAACGCTCCCTCTCCTATCACCACACCCAGAACCCCGCCCAGATCATCAAATGGGTCCGCGACGGTGGGGTTGAAAGCCAGTTCCACTACCTATCTTACGGCGACGAGATCGGCCTCCCCGCCATCGACATCAAAGACCCCGCCAAAGTCCAAGCCTTCCGCGACTACCTAAAGAAACAAGGAGCCACTCCCGCCAGTCTGGGATTCGCCACCTGGGACGACGTGAAACCTCTCGCCGCCCTCTCCGCCAATGTGGCCATCCAGATCGGTGTCCTACCCGAAGCCCAAAAGGACAATCCCGCGAGTCTCGCCAAACTGAAACCACTCTACTGGCATAGCCTCCAATTCCGCACCGCTCAAGGCATCGCCTCCTTCGCCGAAAAGACCGCCGCCATCCGCTTGGAACTCGGCAGCGAAGTCCACACCACCGCCAACCTCGGCGGGATGCACCCCTTCTACTGGATGCACCAATCTTCTTTCATAGAATCCTTCAAACACCACGCCATGACTCTGGCTTGGACCGAAGACTACACCTACTGCCAGCCCGAGGGTTCCCGCCTCGTCGTCGATTTCGAGGCCGCCTATCTCCGCAAAGGCGCGAGTTATCATAACCAACCCATGATGTATTACTGTATGCCCCACTGGCCCGGTAATACCCCCGAGTATCTCCTTCAATGCGCCGTGATGGAGTGGGGCCAGAACGTCAAAGACCTCGATTTCTTCTGGGCCAGCCCCGACGCCTTCAGCACCGAAAACTACGTCACCTTCCGCGGCGGGATGCCCATCTGGAAAGCCCTCCGCACCATCTCCGGCATGGCTGGTCGCCTCGAAGACCATCTCCTCCCCGCCCGCACCGAACCCGCCCCAATCGCCGTCCTCCTCAGCGAAGCCAGCGATGTCTGGGAACTCAACGGCCACAGCCAAAACTCCGTCATCCCCGGCAGCGCCGAAACCAATGTTTCCCAGGAAGAACGCAAAGCCCTCTGGTACGCCCTCCGCAATGCCGGCCATCGCGTGGACTTCCTCACCGAAAATGACTGCGCCGACGGCCTCCTCAAGAACTACTCCGCCCTCTACGTCTGCGGCCGCAACCTTGAGCGCCGCGCCGCCACCGCCATTCAATCTTGGGTCAACAACGGCGGCACTCTGGTCGCCACCGCCGGCGCCGCGCGCAAAGATGAATTCGACGAACCTCTCACCATCCTGGACCCAGTGTTAGGCCGCGGCTCCGTGAAATCCCAAACCCTATTCCAAGGCCCCCTCCGCGCACGTCTGGAACTCCTCTTCGCCCAACCCCTCGACCAAGTCAAACTCCCCGACGGCCGCACCATGAACGCCCTGTGCAGCCGCGAGGAATTCACTCCCGCCGCCACCGCCACCATCCTCGGAAAGTTCTCCAACAATTCACCCGCGTGGATTTCCAACTCCTCCGGCAAAGGCCGCGCCTTCTACCTCGGAACTCTGCCCGGCCAGGCCTATTTGCAGCCGGCCATTCCCTTCACCCCGATGGGTAAGGGCGGCTCCCAGACTAGTCCTTGGATGATCGAACCCCTCGCCTTCGACCCCGCCGCCGCGAGCCTCATCCTAGAACCCTTGAAATCCGCCCACATTTTACCCGACACGCTGGCCAACGCGCGCGGCGTCGCTATAAATCGTCTTAGTTCCCCTAAATCCACGCTTCTAACTCTAGTCAACCTCGCGCAGCAAAAAGACGGCGACCGCACCAATCTGGAACTCCGCCTCACCCGCCTTCCAAACGCCCGCCGCGCCTGGTCCTGCTTCCACCCCAGCCTGCCCCTCCGCCGCGACGGCGACGCGCTGGTCATTACCCTGCCCACCCTCGCCGCCGCCGACGTCGTGGTCGTTGAGTAAAAAACTTGGGGTAGAGTTCAGTCAGGAAAAATTCCACGCTCACTTCTCGACCGTCTTGCCCGCGCGTTGCCATGCATTGTAGCCGCCATCCAGATGATATATCGACTGGAACTGCAATTTTTTAAAAAGGTCCAGCGAACGCCCGCTGCGCCCGCCCGACGCGCAATGCACGAGATACGTTTTGGCGCGGTCCAGTTCGCCTAATTTCTTTTCAAAATCCGCGGCGTTGAAATCCACATTCCGCGCCCCGGGCAGATGCCCGCCCGCGAATTCCCTGGGCGTGCGGATGTCCAGCACGATCACGTCCTTGTTCGCGCCCAGCAGCTTTTCACCACCCGCGGCGTCCACGTGTTTGCTGGCGCCGGGGGGCGCCGCTTTGTCCGCGGCGTCAGTGGAAAGCAAACTCATGCCGCCGAGTGTGAGCAAACCCACGGCCAGCGCGACCCGGTGGAAAGATTTCATCATGCGCCAGTTGGTAACGCGCGCGCGTGGTTTCGTCCAGCCCGCGGCAGCGCCCGCCCGCCGCCCGCGCCAGAACCGACCCGCGCTCCGTTTCGATTCGGTGCAGTCTCGCGCCGCCCCGCCGTTTGGCGCGGCGTTGCGATTGGCTTGGCGGAGTTTCGGCGCGTGACTACGGTGGCGGGCGTTATGAAAACCGTTTTGGTTTGTGTGCTCGTGGCGGTGGGCGCCGTTTTTTTCGCGCTTCATCAAACGCGCGAGCGGCGGGTCGAGCAGGCGGAGTTGGTGGAGTTGCGCGCGCGTTCTGTTGCAGTTGTCGAACGGGCAACCAAGCTTGAAATCGAGAACAAAACCCTGCGGCAGGAAAACGCGCAGCTCGAGTCGCGCGCGCAGGCGGCGAGTCCCAATGAAATTGCCAAACTCCGCGCGGACTCGGCGGAATTGCGCCGCGTGCGCACGGACCTCGCCCAAGCGGTGCAATCCGTACAAGCCCTGCGCGCGGCCAATACGCGCGCCGCCCTCGCGCCATCCGCCGCGCCCGCGTCGTCGTTCGGAGCCGCGGCTCCAAGTGGCGGCAATGTGTCGGGGACCAATGAATTCAGGGGGTTTAGCTTCGAGGGCAAAACGCAGATGGCGTTCGGCCACACCGTCGTGATGGGCGGCTGGCAGTTGCCGGATGGCAAGCGGATGTTCGCGTTCGTGACGCCCAAGCAGGACGCCGCGGGCAACATCAGCTTCGAGCCGCGGCTCACCGCCGTCAGCGACTCGGCGGTGCAGGTGGCGGGGTTGACCGGCATTTTGTCCGACTCGCGGGCCGCGGGGAAATTTTTGGTCAACACGCCGGAGGCCACCGCCGCGCTGTTGAACACGCTGCAAACCATGGGTGGCGGCGAATTGGTGAGCGCGCCGCGCGTGCTGGTGCAACCGGGCGTGCAGGCCGAAATCAAAATCCTCAACGACGCTGGATTCGGCTCGGTCTTCACCTTCAAACCGAACGTGCTGCCGGGCGGAACGGGCTTGGATTTGTCGATGGGGATCAAGCACGACACCGGGAAGTAGGCGTGCCGGGCCGCCGCGTAATTTCAGGTGAACGTTGAGCGTGGGGCCGTGGGGCGCGCGTGCGTTCGGTTGCGAGTGGAAAATTCCAACGCCACTCGCGCGTGCGGAAGAGCCGTCGCCACCACCGCCCTGTCGGCGCGGTGCAAATTCCGCTTCGCCCCGTTTCATCCGGGTCATCCGCGCAATCCGCAGTTCACCTTTCCCAAACTTTGAACCGGAAACTTTGCCCGGCGAATTTCTCGCCACGCCGCGGGGGCTTTGTTACGAACTGCGCGTGCGTTCGGATTTGCTCAAAAATGTCTCCCGCGTCGTCGTCAAGCTCGGCACCGGCGTGCTCACGGATTCCCAGAAACAGCCCGACCTCGCGCAGATGGGCCAGCTCGTCGCGCAACTCGCGGCGCAGCGCCGGGCCGGGCGCGAAATCATCATCGTCACCTCGGGCGCGGTGGGCGCGGGCATGGGCGCGCTCGGCTTCAAGAAACGCCCCGCGGACCTCGCGGACCTGCAGGCCTGCGCCGCCGTCGGCCAGTCGCGCTTGATGGCCACGTACCAAAAACTCTTCGATGAATTCGGCCTGACCGTCGCGCAGGTGCTGCTCACGCACGACGACCTCGAGCATCACGACCGCCATCTCAACGCGCGCAACACGCTCGTCAGCCTGCTGCGCCGCGGCGTCACGCCGATCATCAACGAGAACGACGTCGTGTCGTTCGCGGAGATCAAGTTCGGCGACAACGACAAGCTCTCCGCGCTCGTTGCCTCGCTGCTGCCCGCGGATTTGCTCGTCATTCTCACGACCGTCGATGGCGTGATCGAAAATTTCGGCCAGCCCAACGCGCGGACCCTTGCGACCATCGAGAACATTGACGGCGCGATCGAACGCATGGCCGGCGGCACGGACAGCGCGACGGCGGTCGGCGGCATGGCCTCGAAAATTCAGGCGGCGAAAATCGTCGTGCGCTCGGGCATCCCGCTGGTCATCGCGAGTGGCCGCAAACGCAACGTCCTCGCGCAAGTGCTCGCGGGCGAGGACGAGGGAACCATCTTCATCCCGCGCCCCAATCGTCTCCAGGGGCGCAAGCGCAAGATCGCCTTCTTCCATCATCCCCAGGGCACGCTCTTCGTCGATGACGGCGCGAAAGCCGCGCTGCGCGAACACGGGAAAAGTCTGCTGCTCCCCGGCGTCGCGCGGCACGAAGGCACCTTCGCGGCGGACGACGTGATTTCCATCAGCGACACCGACGGCACCGAATTCGCGCGCGGCATCACACGCCTGACTTCCACTGAAATCACCGCGCGCAACACGTCTCACGCCGTCGTCGTGCATCGCGATGATCTCGTGATTTTGTGAAGGGGGAAATGCAACCGCGCCGCAAATACCACCCGCGTGTGGCGAATCGAATGGCGGCGAGGCAGCGACAGTTGAAGCGCGCGAGCGTTCGTGCGCGCCTCGAAAATTGTGGCCGTTCTCCCTCACCCCAGCCCTCTCCCGCCGGGAGAGGGAGAATCGTTCGGCCGACTTTTGAGGATACGGCAGCGCTCGATTGTTCGAGAGACAGACGTCGTGGCTCCCTCTCCCAGCGGGAGAGGGCTGGGGTGAGGGAAAACGGCAGCACAAGCCCGCAGCCGCCCCACTTCGCCAACGCCCCCGCCGCGCCGCTGCTTCTCCCCGCATGAAAAAATCCCCCGCCATCAACGATCTCCTCGCCGTCATGGCGCGGCTCCGCGCGCCGGACGGCTGCCCGTGGGATCGCGAGCAGGATCACCGCACGCTGCGCCAGCACGCGATCGAGGAGGTTTACGAACTTCTCGACGCCATCGACGCCGGCGACGACCACGAGATGCTCGAGGAGTTGGGCGACTTGTTGTTGCAGGTGGTTTTTCACTGCCAGCTCGGCCGCGAACGCGACGCCTTCGACTTCGAGCGCGTCACGCGCCATCTCGTGGAGAAATTGATCCGCCGGCATCCGCACGTCTTCGGCGACGTGAAAGTGAAGAACGTCGATCAGGTCTGGGCGAACTGGGAGAAAATCAAACAGGCCGAGAAACACGGCACGCGCCACGAACGCCCCTCCGTGCTCGACGGCATCCCGAAACATCTGCCCGCCTTGATGCGCGCCGAGAAGCTCGTGAAGAAAGCGCGCAAGGCCAAGCTGCCGCTCGCGACTGACACGAACAGTGCGAACACAAAGGCCGCGCGCCGCCTGAGCAAAACCGCCTTGGCGGGCGAATTGTTCGCGCTCGCCGCCCACGCCCAGGCGCGCGGCTGGTCCGCCGAGGAATTGCTGCGCGGCGAAATCCAGCGCAACGAACGCAAGCTGCGGCGGATCGAGAAAGCCGCGGTAGCAAAATCCGCCGCGCACCAGGCCACGGTGCAAAAAACCGTGCCATCCGAACGCGCGACGAAATCGTCCGCGGCGCGCGGCGTTCACGCCGCCTCCACGCCCGCGTGAAACGAGAGCATTCGGCAAATCCAGCGCGGTCCTTGCTGCGGCGCGCGAAGCGGCGTAAACGCCGCGCACCAGCGCCCCAGCCCCAACGGGGCTGCGTCCTCCAGCCCAGGGTTGCGAGGCACGAGCTACCCTGGGAACCGCCCACCAACCCGCGGCCAACCCCAACGGGGTTGTGTCAGTTCTCGATGTCCGAACGGCCACAACCCCGTTGGGGTTGCGAGGCAAAATCCAGCGCGTTGACCCAGGGTAGCCCGCGCGGCGCGGGCAACCCTTGTATGTTGCTTTTGTCTTCTTGTTGGGCGTCAGCCAAACGGGAGGATGAGGCTGCTGCTGGGCCTGCAGGCCCAGCAGCAGCGGCGTGGACGAGATCGCTCAACCCTCGGACCTTCGAGTCCGTAGCCCAGCCTGATCCGTCCGCGCTTTTGCGTCCCGAACTCGAACCGTTGCCAGAGCGACGTCGCTCCGACGCCAGCTCGTATCCGCAAGAATGAGTCAGCACACAACCGCCCTTATGAACCCACCCAACACGCCCGTCTATGTCGGCTTGGATATCGCCAAGCGCTCGCTCCAACTCGACCTCCACGGCAAGTCCTGCGACTTGCCCAACACCACCAGTGGGCACGCCCAACTGGTCACACGCCTGGCCGCCGTCCCCGGCGCGCA
>JAYVOY010000167.1:0-8903 GCA_043757645.1 Verrucomicrobiota bacterium | reverse complement strand
CCGGTGTAGCTGACGCGGTAGAGGCCGGACTGCACGCTGCGGCCGCCGATGGTGAAGTACATCGCGCCGTCATTGCCGATGACGAGGTCGGTGACATTGAGCGGGCGTTTTTGTTCGCCGGGTTTGGCGAGGCCGAGTGGGCAGACGAAATTCTCGAAGGTGCCGGTGTAGCTCGCGCCGCTGGGCGTGAGGTGCGTGGCCATGATGCGGCCGTAGGTCCAGTCGAGGATGTAGAGAGCGCGCTGATATTTGGCGGGAAATTTCGCGCCGGTACCGAACTCAATGCCGGTCGGGCAGCCGAGGCCGATTTCCACGGAGTCCAAACTGTCGGCGTAGTAGGGCGGCCATTTGCCGGTGCCGGAGCGCCAGCCGGATTCGCCGCCGCTGACGCAGTGATTCACGCGCGTGGGGCGATACCACGGCATACCCCAGTCCCATTCCATGTCGGCGTCGAACGTGAAAAGTTCGCCCTCGGGATTGAACGCGATGTCGTAGGGATTGCGGAATCCGGCGCAGAACGTCTCCCATTTCGTGCCGTCAAAATCCGTGCGGAGAACGAAACCGCCGGGCGCGAGAATGCCCGCGGCGTGGCCGTTGCCGTCCCATTGGCGTGGGAGGACGTGGTCCTCGCGGAAGTTTTTGTGCGGCGTGAGTTCCGCGCCCTCGGGGAGCTTGGTGTGGTTGCCGCTGAGGATGTAGAGGCTCTTTTTATCGGGGCCGAGGATGACGGCGTGCGGGCCGTGTTCGCCGCTGCCGAGAAATTTTTTCAGCAACTCGGGCGTGCCGAAGGAACCGTCGGATTGTTCCTTGAGGCGGTAGAGGCCGCTGCCCCATTTGGTGCTGTATTTGTTCACGACGGCGTAGAGCGCGTCGTTCACGTAGAGCATTCCCTGGCAATCGTAGAAGGTCTTCGCGAGCACCTCGCGCTTGGCGACCTTGCCGCTGGCGTCCAGCGTGACGCGGAACAAACCGCCCTCGGAACCGCCGCCAAACTGCGGGCTGATGAGGAGGCGGCCCTTCGAGTCCTTGCACATCGCGACCCACGAGCCTTCCTCGGCGGTCTCGGAGGAGTGGATCAATTCCACTTTGAAATCAGGCAGCGTGAAGAGCGCCTCGGCGGGCGTGGCCTCGCGTTTGGCATTGCCGCCGGCCTTGCCGATTTTGTTGCCGGTGCCACCGAGGACGTCACCCCACGGAGCAGCACCGAGGCGCGCGACGGATTTGGGCTTGGTCCACTTGTCGGTTTTGAAGGCCAGTTGTTGCCAGCCGACCACGTCCTCATTGTGCGCGAGCCACGAGGTGTCGGTGACAACCGTGGATTTTTTCCCGTCGGCGTAGGTGATTTCGAGCCGCGCGACCGCGCCGGCGGCGGCGGCGTGATTGATGCCGCGCAGCGCGAGAATGTTGTCTCCCGCGACCAAGTCCGCGGTGACATCAACGCTGGCGGGCTGGTCCCACGAGACGATGGTGGCGACAGATTTGGCGTTCACGAAGGCCGTGCCCTCGTCGTCCACCGACGCGGCGAGCGTGGCCTTTTGGACCTTGCCCTCGACCTTGAAAATTTTGCGGAAGAAGCGGCGCTCGTTGTTGCCGGGAGCCTTGCCGTCATTGGGATGCCAGATCCACTCGGGCGTCTGGGCGAGGGCTGGCGTGGCCAGCGCGGCGAGGGCGAGCAGGCAGGTGAGGAGGCGAATTTTCATAGCGGTGGGACTCAATGTGGTTCTCGGTGAAATGCGGGGCGGAGATTAGTTTTCCGGGATTGGAGCGGGCAAGAGGATTTCGCCTGACGAATTCCGGCCAAAAATTTCCGGCGGCGTTTGCAAAAAATCAGCGGCGAAAAACAGGGGGCGAAAAATGGAGCCGGGAAGGGGCGCCATTTTTTGCCCGCTCCTTTTGGCGGGCTGGAACCGGTTGCTCACGAATCCAAAACCGGCGGTCAAAAAAATTCCCACGCCATTTTTTGGCGGCGTGGGGGTGTGATTAAACCCAATGCCTTTCGGGAATTCGCCGCCTTTTCCGCGAGCCGCCCCGGTTGGTTCTTGGCCCTTCCCTTGAGCTTTGAGCTTGGTCCCTTTGAACTTCTTCCCCCCGCACTTCTTCCTTTCACCCACCGCCCGCCCTCGTCATTTTCCCGCCACACCACTTATGCCCACCCAAATCCCCACCCACCTGAGTCGCCGTGAAGTCCTCGCCGCCTCCGCCGCGATTGCCGCGGGCGCGCTGGCTCTGACCGAACGCGTCCGCGCCGCGGACAATCCCGCCGCCCACGTCGCCGACCGCGCGAGCACCATCAAAATCTCCGCCCTCAAGGCCTTTCGCGTCGGCACCAAGGCCTACCTCAAAATCGAGACCAGCCACAAAATCACCGGCTGGGGCGAGGTCACCGGCCTCGAACCCGACATCGCCTGCGCCCTCGCGCGGTCCCTCTACGAACTGCTCGACGGCGAGAACCCCACGCGCATCGAGCACCTCTGGCAAAAGCTCTACCGCTCGCACCGCGACATTCGCGGCGGCTCCTTCATGACGCACGTCCTCTCCGCCATTGACGTCGCCCTCTGGGACATCGCCGGCCGCCTGTGGGAAGTCCCCGTCTATCGCCTCCTCGGCGGACCCTGCCGCGACAAGATCCGAATGTACCCCTCGCCCAAGGCCCACAAAACCGGCACCGGCGGCCCCCATCCCTTCTCCGGCAACCCGCGCGACATCGAGAATCTCGTGAACAACATCCGCCACAGCCGCGAACTGGTCGGCCCCGATGGCTCCGTGATGTTCGACGCCCATTGCGCCGTGCCCCCGCCGATGCTCATCCAACTCGCCGCCGCCATTCAGCCCTACGACGTCCTCTGGATCGAGGAACCCGCCGTGCCGGGAAACATCGAAGTCTTCAAGCGCCTCAAGCAGGCCATCCACATCCCGCTCGCCACCGGCGAACGCGACCGCACCATCTGGGGCATGATCCCTTATTTGCAGGAACGCTGCATCGACATCCTGCAACCCGACTGCGGCCACACCGGCGGCATCAGCCAGATGAAAAAAATCGCGACCCTCGCCGAGGCCTACACCGTCCCCCTCGCCCCGCATTGCACCTGTTCCGAACTGGGCCTCACCGCGAGCCTGCACGCCACCGCGGCCATTCCGAATTTTCTCATCCACGAGGGTTATCTCGACGGCCACCTCATGCCGCCCGGCGTCGCCATCCGCAACTGGACCGTGGACAAGGAAGGCTACGCCTCACTCCCGCCCGGCCCCGGCCTCGGCGTCGAGATCAACGAGGCCATGTTCGACCAAGTGAACGCCGATCCGAAACGCAAATACAAATGGCCCCTGCCCAAACAGCCGGATGGATCGGTGAGTGATTATTGAACTGGCCCGCGAAGAGAATTGGAGGAACATTCCTCGCCATCGTTCCACTTCGACTGAGTTAAAAATTCAACTACCGAACTCTATGCGCGCAATTCTCTCCGACCTCTTGATTCTGGTTTTCAGTTGCGTCGTGGCACTCGCCGCCGCGCAAAAAACGGTCGCTCAGAATGCCGCAGTCCCCAAGCCTTCAGATTTCGCTATCGAGTGGGTTGAGGAGACAATCACGGTCATTGCCAAGCCTCGGGTCGAGGCGCTAACCAACCCGAATTCCGTCGCCACCAATACGATTCGTGCCTACGACAGCGTAGGTTGCGGGATCCCGCCGCACATTCGGTATGTGCCGGTGCCGCTGGATTCGAACCAAGTTTACACGTTCACCGTTTCACAACGAAAGAGAACGAAGCCGTTACCCGCATTCACAGCCACCGAGCTGCGCAAGGTGGTGTTGGGCAACGAGACGATTTACGACATCGAAGTGTGCGAGGTCCACAAGACCAAGATGGCGCACACCGAGGTGCCGATTCATTACGGCCTGATCCCTGGATCTCCCGAGCCATTAAATGCAGCTCGACGGCCTGCCTTGCCTCATCACCGCGAGTATAAACTCGGAGGCTGTATGGTTTGGGCAGAGGCTCCAAAGACGGGTAAGGTTTACGTTTGTAACGAGTGCAAAAAGAACTTCGATAAATGGAAGGAGGAAGACACGAAGGCCAGAAACGCGGCGATTCGTGAGATGATGATACGAGCGCGACGCGGCGAAGGTGGTCGTTGAGGCTAGCGTGCCCTCGAGGCCCGCCCGCCAACGCGCCAGCGTCTTGAAGTGCAGCGGCCCTCCGCCGCTTTTCGCGCTGGATCAACGGCGATGTTCGACAAAGTGAACGCGGATCCGAAACGCAAATACAAATGGCCCCTGCCCAAACAGCCCGATGGGTCGGTGAGTGATTATTAAACTGGTTGGCAAAGTGGATTCGAGGAACATTCCTTGCCATCTTTCCAGTTCAACTCAGGCAAAGAATTGAACCACTGAAACCTATGCGCACAATTTTCTCCGAACTTTTGATTGTAGTTCTCAGTTGTGTTGTCGCCCTCGCCGCCGCTCAAAGGACGATCGCTGCGAAAGCCAACAACCCCAAGCTCGTGGCCCATGGAACTGAGTCGTCCGTGGAAACGATCACCGTCACTGCCAAGCCTAGGTCCGAGCCGCTAGCGAAGTTCGATTCCAAAACCGACTTGTTTCGCGACCACCAATCGGGTTGCGGGATCCCGCCACATATACGGTTCGTGCCGGTTCCGCTGGATACAAACCAAGTTTATACTTTCACCGTTGTTCAAAGAAAGATGGGTGGTTCAGGGCGTTTCCCAACCTTAACCCTCACGGAGTTACTCAAGGTGCAGTTGGCTGGCCAGACGCTCTACGACATTGAAGTGTGCGAGGCCCACAAGACCAGGATGGCGCACGCTGACGTCCCGATTCGTTACGGCTACATCCCTGGGTCTCCCGAGCCGAGAGATCCCGCCGGGCGACCTGCCTTACCTCATCATCGCGAGTACAAACTCGGAGGCTGCGTGGTCTGGCCGGAAGCGCCGAAGACGGGGAAGGTTTACGTTTGCGATGAGTGCAAGAAGGACTTCGAAAATTGGAAGGAGAAAGCCGCGAAGGCGCGAGACGCAGCCAACGCAGCTTATCGAAAGAAGCTGTTCGAGGAAGAGGGCGTCCCGCTTCCCGCTGAACCCCGACCACCAACGCGCTAGCCGGGGATTAGGATGACCCGGGGCAATTCCAAATTGCCGCAATGGTAGGGCGCGTCACTCCGTGCGCGCCGTCGGATTAACCAACACCTTCCCTACTCCCCACGCCCCGGCGGGCAGAGGACTGCCCGCCCTACCGGGTTCGGGCGGTAGGGCCGTCGCTGTGCGCGGCCTCGTTCGGAGCTCTAACCTCGCCGTCCCACCGGGGCAAGAATGGGAGAAGGCAGATTGGGGAACAAGGCCGCGCGCAACGCGGCCCTACCAGCCCTGTAGCCGGTAGGGCGCGTCACTCCGTGCGCGCCGTCGGATTAACCGACGCCTTCCCTACTTCCCCGCGGCGCCAGCTATAGGTAAACTTAGAACCAGGCTTCCGTCCGGCGGCGGCTGGCGGCTTGGGCGAGATTACCGCAGGAACAAATCAGCGGACACGCTGAAATGTTTCGCCAGCGTGCGGACGTGCGCCAGCGTCAACTGCCGTTCGCCGCGCAGAATCATCCCGCCCAGCGTCCGGTGAACGTCCAGCAACCGCGCCAAGTCCGCCGCGCTCAGGTCGTGCGCTTGCAAAAGATGCTGCAACGCCTCCAGCGCGGTCACTTTGGGCGTGTCCAGCCGTTCCTTTTCGTAAGCTTCAATCAGGCGGCATAGCAGGTCGAAATAGTCGTCTTGATCCGGGGACAACTTGTGTCCGGCCATGGCGTCGGTGATTTCCGTCACGTTCGCAAAATCCACTGGGTCATGGAGCGGGCGCGGCATGAGCATCCGGCAAAGTCCGGCGTAGTCTTTGGGCAACCGGGCGAACTCGATCTTGGTCGTTTTCATAAGGTTTCTTTCCAGCGGTCTTTGCTGTATTCCGCGTGGGTCAGCAGGCGCAGTGTGTAAATGATCCGGCGGTTGAAATGAGCCGCCGCAATCAGCCGATAGTCGTTCCGTCGGAGATTGAAAACCAACACCTGCCGCCCGCTGCGGACTTTCACGGCGTCCGTGTCCGGGTAACTTTTCCGCACCTCCACCAGATTGCGCCACGTCGCCGCCCTGACTGTCTTGCACCAAACCTCCAAGTGGCGGGCCACCGGGGGATGCGTCTGTCCGGCCGCCACGAGGAACGCTTCTTTGATAATCCGCACGAATACAGTTTGTATTCAGTGGCCCGGCTTGTCAAAAGCGAATGCTGACCCTGAATGGCTGTAAAGGGGTCATGGCTGTCGAGGGTCAGTCCCGACTATTGATGCGTGGAGGCTTGTGGAAATGGGCGGCCTTTCCGCACTCTCCGTTGGATTCCTTCGCCCGCCGCCCCGCGGCTGAATGGACGGGACAATTTTCGGAGCCTTACCGACCGTTCGTGGGCAACGATACGGTGTCGCCATCACTGAGCGCATTGGCGGAAATCGAATCGGCGGCGGACACGTTGTCCGTGCCGGAGAAGCAGGAGTTGCTGCTGTTTCTCGCAGCGCGCGTTCCTTCTGCTCGTTCCAACCCGTCAAGCCCGCCGCCGTGCCGCAACCGAAAAACGCGCAATGGAGCGCGTCGGGCATCGACCGCTTCGTGCTGCAAAAACTCGAGGAGCAGCACCTCACGCCCGTCGCCGACGCCGCGGCGCACACGCTCATCCGCCGACTCTACTTCGATCTCGTCGGTCTGCCGCCGACGCCCGAACAGGTGCGCGCGTTCGTCACGGACAAGTCGCCGAAGGCTTTCGAGAAAATCGTCGATGAGTTGCTCGCATCCCCGCAGTTCGGCGAACGCTGGGGCCGCCATTGGCTTGACCTCGCGCACTACGCCGAGTCCACAGGAAAGGAGCGCAACTATCCGTATTCGCAGGCGTGGCGTTATCGCGATTACGTCATCGCGTCGCTCAATGCGGACAAGCCCTACGACCAATTCATCCGCGAACAAATCGCCGGCGATCTCCTGCCCGCGCGCACCGCCGCCGAGCGCAACGAGAATCTCATCGCCACCGGCTTCCTCGCCCTCGGCCCGAAAGGCTTGAACGAGCGCAACCGCGAGGCGTTCGTGATGGAGGTCGTCGATGAGCAGATCGACGTCGCCACGCGCGCGGTGATTGGTCTCACCGCCAGTTGCGCGCGCTGCCACGACCACAAGTTCGATCCCATCTCGACGCGCGATTACTACGCGCTGGCCGGCATCTTCAAGAGCACCGGCGTTTTCTACGGCACCGGCGACGGCACCGCTGGCAAGAACCGCCAGCCCTCGACATTGCTCCCGCTCGTGAAATCCCTGGCGGCCCCGACCGTCGCCACCATCACGCCCGCGCCAGCCGCCGCCAAACCGGAAACGACCGACGCCGAAGTCGCACCAAGCGCCGCTGCGCCCAAGACCCTCACGCCCGAATTGAAAGCCCGCTTGCAACGTCTGGCCGCGAACAATCCCAAGCTGGCCCAACGCCTGAACAAAATGTCCCCGGCGGAAAAACTCGCGACCCTCGAACGCATCGAGGCCAAGAAAGCCGGCAACGCCGCGCCCGCGCTCGCGCTCGCGCCAACAGCTCCCGAAACTCCCGCGACACCCGTCGCCGCCGCGAAGGCCAAGGCCGGAAAGAAAAAAGGCAACAACACGCAAACGCCCGCGCGCCCGTCCGTCGGCGGCGAACCCAGCGGCGAACTCGCGATGGGCGTGCTTGACGGCCGCGCCGCCGATTGCCCGATTTACGTCCGCGGCGAACTCGACGAGAAAGGCCCCGTCATTCCGCGCGGTTTCCTCACCGTGCTCGCGACCAGCGCGACGCCGAAAATAAATCCCACGCAAAGCGGTCGTCTCGAACTCGCGCAGTGGCTCACCAGCCGCGACAACCCCCTCACCGCGCGCGTCATGGCCAATCGCGTCTGGCAGCATCTCCTCGGGCAGGGACTCGTCACCACGCCGGACAATTTCGGCGCGACCGGCGAGCGCCCCACGCATCCCGAGTTGCTCGATCATCTCGCGCAACAACTCATGAACAACCACTGGTCCCTCAAGCGCCTCGTGCGGTCCCTCGTTCTCAGCCGCGTCTATCAACTCAGCAGCGCGAACGACGAAAAAAACTTCGCCGCCGATCCCGACAACAAATTCCTCTGGCACGCCCACCAACGCCGACTCGATGCCGAATCCATTCGCGACGCCGCGCTCGCCGTCAGCGGCCAACTCGATCTCACGCCGCCGCACGGTTCACCGATCAGCGCGCTCGGCGATGACGATTTGGGCAAGGGCGGACGCCGCGCGCTGGCGAAGAACGACACCCGCAAACGCAGCGTTTATCTGCCGATCATCCGCGACATGGTGCCCGACATTCTCGAACTCTTCGACTTCGCCGAACCGAGCCTCGTGATCGCCGAGCGCGACGTGACGAACGTCCCCGCGCAGGCTCTCTTCATGCTCAACAGCGCGTTCATCCACGACCAATCCGCCGCCCTGGCCCGCTCGCTCGAAGCCGAACCCGACGCCTCGCGCCGCGTCACCGCCGCGTATCTCCGCACCCTCTCGCGCCTGCCCATGCCCGCCGAACAAGAGCGCGCCGAAAAGTACGTCGCCAAACTCACCGCCGCCCCCGGCTCGAAAGCCGAGGCCGCGTGGGCCACCTTCACCCAAGCGCTCCTCGCGTCCGCGGAATTCCGTTTTCTGAACTGAGTTTCAACCCAACGTCCCAATGAAACCGCGCGTTTACCCCACGACTTCTCCTTTCGTGGGTTTCGTGGGCCTAACCTGAACATTTCATAGGCGACTGGAAGGCAGGATTTTTTGGCGCAAAATTTCCGGGATCGATCCTCCAGGGAGTCGGAAGGGCTGGCCAAGGTCTC
>JAYVOY010000166.1:0-8907 GCA_043757645.1 Verrucomicrobiota bacterium | reverse complement strand
TTCCAGTTCGCTTTCAAGACAGTATCGAACGAATCCAAGGCCACGCAGTGAGGGAGGTGATGGAGGCAGGTGAGTTGGCGAAGGTTTGCAGTCCTGCGGTGAGTTGCTCGCGCACGGCACCCATGCTCGCATAGACGCGGTTGGGGAAGTTTTTCTCGCGAATTTCATCCCACACGTTTTCCTGCGGATTGAGTTGGGGCGAGTAGCCGGGCAGGGCGATGCGGGCGAGGTTGGCCGGCACTTCCAGGGCTTTGGCTTTGTGGGAGCTGGCTCCGTCCACGACCCTGAGGATGTATTCCTCGGGGTATTTCTCACTGACTTGTTTGAGAAATCCCCCCATGTGCTCGGTGTTCATTTTCTCGCACAGGCCATAGTCAAAGCCGCCCTCCAGCGGGCTCACGGCCCCATAGACGTAGGTGAATTCACGCTCGTAGCCGTTTTGCATCACAGGCCGGGTGCCGGCGGGGGCCAGCACCGCCGCGGGCGCGACATTCTCCTGCAGCGGGCTTCGTCCTGGAACATGAGCCGGGGCTTTTTGCCGTGCGCCTGCGGCTGGGCTAAATGTTCGGCCACCACTGCCGGGAGTTTTTTTTCCAGTCCGCTTGAGCGGCGGGGTCGGTCTTGGGGTGGGTGCTGTCGGGGGCCACTTTGCGCCAGCCGTGCCGGGCGAGCATCCGGTACACTTGGGAGTGATGAATCTTTGCCCCGAGCTGTTGGGCGAGTGCTTCGTGGAGCGGTGGGACGATGATCATGCCGGCGGTTTTCGCCCGCTCCACCCACGGGGCCAGAAAGGCCGCTTCTTCTGCGAGGGTCATCCGCTGCCGGCGGCGGCCGCCGTGCGTGGCCTTGGGCACGACGCCAGGCCGGCGCGCCTCTGCCTGGAGGGCACCCACCCGCGAAGTGCTCAGCCCGAGGGCGGCGGCCGTCTGCGCCTTGCTCCAGCCGTGGCACGCCGGCAGCAAGACGGCTTGCGCCGCCCGGAACTCTTTGAGGGTGCGCGCGTTCCCAAGGCGCGCTTTGGCACAGGCGAGGACTTGATTGGAATACCGGGCGGTTCTCGACACCCAAACATTCTGGCATATTTAAGACGGATTTGAAAGCGAATTGGAATTACAACACCTTGCAATAAACTGAGATGCGCCCGCGAGGAAACCACCGGGGTCGCCTGAACCGCCGCGACAGACGTGCTGCGGCGCCCGGAACCGCAGCGGAGCGCCGAGCACCGGCTCGGCGTGGAACACTGCGTTGGGTTCGCGCCGAGCCGGTGCTCGGCGCTCCGGACACACTCCCCCCGCTTGGAGTTCCGCCGCCAGACGGTTTGGTCCGCTTGTCCGATCCGGCCGCGTAAACGCGGAACTCCAAACGCGCCCCCCGCGCGCCCCCTCCGGCCTTTCCCCTTGTTCACCGGCCCGGCGTCCATAAGGTGCGGCATGATTCCGAATTTTCACCCGCACACTTTGCGGAGCGGCTTGGCCGCCGCGTGGCTGCTGTGGGCGACTGGCGCGGCGGCGGCGGGGTTGCGGTACGAATTTCAGCCCGGCTCGAATTACGTGTACGCGGTTCGCGCCGTCGCCACCGAACGGGAGGGAGTCGAGACGCTGACGGGGTTGGTGACCTACTCGGTGAAGGGCGCCGCAGGCGCGTCGCTGACGCTCGTGAGTCGTCCCGCATTGCAGCGGGAACGCGTGATGGCGGATGAATTATTGCTGCCGTTGACGAACCCCGCGGAGGCAACCGCACTGCGTGTCGGCGGCGTTCGTTTGCTCGAAACGGGCGTGGCGGGCGGCGGCGGTGAATTCCAAATCGACGCGCAAGGGCGGGCCTTTCGCGGCGTGGTTGACACCGGCCTGTTCGGCGCGGTGACGCGCTTGATCATCGACCCCTTGCTGCCCGCGGGAAAAAATTCGTGGAGCGCCAAAGCGGATTGCGAGCTGGTGATGGAGGAACTTCTTGCAGGCGCGCGCGGGACTTCGCCGCCGCGCATTCGCGAAGTGCGCGTGCCCGCGCACGAGCAGGTTTTGTACTCGTTGGAAGACATCGGCGAAGCATCGGTGGCGATCAAACGCCAGTATGAATTGCGCGCCGTTGCGCCCGGCGCGGGCGCGCCCCAAATCGGGTTGGCCGGCGCGGGGACGAACACCTTCGATCTGGTGCGCGGCCTGCCGTTGACCATGAATTTTCAGGGCGTGTTGACCGAGACCACCGCCGGCGGCGGCACGCGCCAAACGCCTGTCACCATTGAGTATCGTTTGCTGGAGGGGGCCGAATTGACGGCCGCAACCCAGGCGGGCAAAGGCGCGGGAAAGCCGGCCTTGACGCGACTCACGACGACCGAGCACGACCGCCTGCTCGGGGAATTGCGCGGCGCGGATCGCTTGAAGCAGCGGCTGGCGGCGCAACGACTCTCGACCTGTCAGCCCGCGGGCCAGCGCGCGGAAATTGTGCGCGTGCTGGTGGCGATGAGCGGCGACGAGGAGGTGTCGCTGCGGGCCGTCGCGGTGAAGGCGCTGGCCGTGTGGGGCACCCCTGCGGAGGACGAGGTTTTTGCGCGCGCGCTGGCGGATCGCGAGTTGACCGTGCGCCAGATGGCGATCGCAGTGCTGGCAACGCGGCGCACCGCGCGCGCCGCGGAGACCCTCGCGGAACTCGTCGTGCTCGGCCGCGATTTCAGTCAAGCCAGCGCCGCGCTGCGCGGCATGGGCGCGACGGCGGAGCCAGCGGTGCTGAAGTTGTTGGACGGCCCGAACCTCGCGGCCCGGCGCGAGGCGTGTCAGTTGCTCAAGGTGATCGGCACGCCGCAGAGCCTGCCCGCCCTGAACGCCACGGCGCGCGGCGCAGATTCGCTGCTGGCGTTGCTCGCGCGCGAGGCGATCAAGGCGGTGACGGCGAGCAGCGCGGCAGACAAACGATAGCTGGAAAAAGGCCGGGGGAGTTTCCACGAACGCGGGTTGGGGAAAAGTAAATGCGTTGGCAAGGCGGGACTGGCTCCCTAGTTTTCGCGCATGGCGTTTGTGGATTTTCCGGGGCGGGAACAGAGCATTCAATTGTTGCAGCGCAGTCTGGAGCGCGGACGGCTGGCGCACGCCTATTTGCTGACGGGGGACGATTTGCTGCATCTCGAGGCGGTGGCGCGGACGCTGGCGCAGACGCTCAATTGCGCGCAGCCGGCGCGGCGCGGCGATCTGGGCGCGGCGGTGGATTGCTGCGGGCGTTGCTCGAGTTGCCGGCGCACGGCGGAGGATAATCATCCGGATGTGGGCTGGGTGCGGCCGGAGTCGAAGTCGCGCGTGATCACCATCGATCAGGTGCGCGTGTTGATCGACACGGTGAATCTGAAACCGACGGAGGATGGCTACAAGGTGTCGGTGGTGGTGGCGGCGGATCGGCTGAACGTGCAGGCGGCGAACGCGTTTCTGAAAACGCTCGAGGAACCGCCACCGCGCTCGGTGTTGATCCTGTTGTCGAGCGATCCGCAGCGATTGTTGGAGACGATTTTGTCGCGGTGTTTGCGGCTGAATTTCGCGGGCGACGGCACGCTGGCGCTGGCCCCGGCGGACCGCGATTGGCTGCGGGGTTTCGCGGAGGCGTGCGCGGCGGGCAAGAGCGGTTTGCTCGGGCGTTACAAGTTGCTCCGGATTTTGCTGGGTCGCTTGGGCGAGATGAAGGCGCAGATTTCCGAGACGCTGACGGCGCGGTCGCCGCTGCAAAAGTACGACGACGTGGCGGCGGACCTGGCGGAAAAATGGGAGGACGAACTGACCGCGGCCATCGAGGCGGAGTATCGCTCGCGCCGCGCGGGGCTGCTGCTGGCCGTCGAATGGTGGCTGCGCGATGTGTGGTGCCAGAAGGTGTCGCCGGGCGATGACTTGCTGGTGCTGCCGGAGTTGCTCGCGCCGTCGCGCGCGATCGCGGGCCGGATCACCGCCGAGCAGGCGGTGGAAAACTTGCGGAGCCTCGAACAGACGCAACGCTTTCTCGCGACGAACGTGCAGGAGTCGCTGGCGCTGGAGGTGGGGCTTTTGAAGTTGCGGCTCTGAATTCCCGCGGACGACGCGGGAAAGCTCCAAGGTCAAAGACTCAAAGCTCAAGGGAATCTCCAAGCCGTAACGATGCAGTAGGAGCGCCGCCGTCTCGGCGGCTCACACCGACCAACGGAGGCGGAGGCGGGCATTTTCCGCAGCGCAAAATGGTCACTGAATGGGGAACCAAAAGCTCGCGGATAATTGGCCCCGTCGGACTCTCCCACGCCGTGAGCCGCCGAGACGGCGGCGGTCCTACCGACTGCATCGGTACGGCCAAAACGCCGGGCCTTTGGAGTTCTTGATGCTTGGTCATTCCCTTGAGCTTTGAGTCTTTGACCTTGGAGCTTTTCCCCACCGTTCCCCTTTCCTGTCGCGGTGGGTTTCGCTACGGTGCGCGCGCATGTCACCGGCACCGCCACAATCCTCGCCCCGCGAATCCGTGTGGCAGGTGTTGTTCGTCGCGGCGTTCGGGTTGGTGCTGGGGTTGAGTCTCCTCAAATTCGGAAATCCGGTGGTGCTGGATGACGCCATCGAAGCGCCGCAGAACCGTCTCGAAATTATTTTTCAATCGTGGCCGCTGGGTTGGGGGATCGTGCTGCTCGCGGGGGTTTTGGTTTTGGGTTTGCGCGCGGCGAAGTTTCAAACGGCCGCGCCGACCTGGATGATCGCGCTCCCGGCGGTGTGGTTGGGATGGCAACTCGGGTGCGGGCCGCACAGCATCCGTCCGGATTTGACCCGGACGACGCTGCTGCATTTCGGCGCGTGCGTGGCGTGCTTTTATCTCGGCCTGTTCGCGCTGGCGAAGAGCGCGCGGCTGCGCTTGTTTTGGTTGTTCCTCGGCGGCTGTCTGGCGTGGGTGCTCGTGCAGGGCTGGCAGCAGCATTTCGGCGGCCTCGAGGAGACGCGCAAATACGTGCTCGAACAAATGGCGGGCAAACCGCTGTCGCCGGAGTTTCTGAAAAAAATTCACAGTGACCGGATTTTTTCCACGCTCGTTTATCCGAACGCGCTGGCCCAGGTGATCATCCTGCTGCTCCCGGTGGTGCTGGGCGCGGCGTGGCTGGGCGGCCGCGAATTGCCGCCCGCGATCCGACTGGCCGTGCCGGTGGGATTTGGGATCGGCGGCGCGGGCTGTCTTTATTGGACGGGATCGAAGGGCGGATGGCTGGTGGCGGTGGTGCTCGTTTTGCTGGCGCTGGCGCGGGTGCCGGCACCGCGGCGGTGGAAGACCGGCGTGGCGATGGGGTTGGCGGTGGTGGCGCTGGCTGGCTTTGGTCTGCGCTTCCAAAAATATTTTGAGAAGGGCGCGACCAGTGTGGGCGCGCGGTTCGAGTATTGGCGCGCGGCGGGAAAAACTTTTGCCGCGAATCCCGTGTTGGGCAGCGGCCCCGGCTCTTTCACGACGGCGTTTCAACGCATCAAACCGCCGGACGCGGAAATGGCGCGGCTCGCGCACAACGATTATCTGCAACAGGCGTCGGACTCGGGCGTGCTCGGGGCGCTGACGTTTTCCGGGTTCGTGCTGGGGTCGGTTTTTCTGCTGTATCGAAGTCCGCTCGTGAAGAAGTCCGACCTCGCGTTTCTCGCGTGGCTCGGCGTCGCGGGGTGGAGTCTGCAAAGCTTCATCGAGTTTGGATTGTACGTGCCCGCGATCGCGTGGCCGGCCTTCACGCTGCTGGGCTGGCTGTGGGGAACGGCGGTGGAAAAACCAACGGGTTCGGCACCGGCGGGCGCGGCAATCACCCGATGAACCAAGGGCGCAAGGGCGGTTCGCTGGTTCGGGTGGACTTCCGATTCCCCGGGTTTTGCGGTGCAGGAGATGGCTCATTCCCTGCCAATGAACCGGAGCGCCGAGCACCGGCTCGGCGCGCACCCGGCGCCAGCGTCCACGCCGAGCCGGTGCTCGGCGCTCCGCCGCCGCCGCCGCCGCTGCCGGGCACTTTTTCCGCCGCGGTCATTTTGCGCCCCGGTTGGGGTTGGGGCGTGTTTGGCATTGCCGCCGGGGCCGGTCCCGCGCTTAGAGTGACCGCGTCCAACTGGCGCGGCGGGAAAATTTTGGCGCGGGTGGGCGGGGCGAGGGTCGATGATGGAAACCAATAATTCAGTGGTCGAGCTGCCGACGCCGCAGGTGTTGATCGTGGATGACACGGCCGATCATCGCGATTTGCAGACGCGGTGGTTGGAGGCGAGCGGCTACGAGATCGCGACGGCGGTGAGTGTGGGGGATGCGCGGACGAAGCTGGGCGCGCGGCGGCCGGACGTGTTGCTCCTGGACGTGTGCCTGCCGGATGGGAGCGGGATTGATTTTTGCCGGGAGTTGAAGCGCGAGGCGCGCTGGGACGAGGTCGTGGTGGTGTTGATTTCCAGCGAGCAGATTTCACCCGACATGAAGAGCAACGGGCTGGATGCCGGGGCGCACGATTACCTGGAGCGACCGATCGCGCGGCGGCTGTTTTTGGCGCGGATCAACATGCAGGTGCGGTTGCAACAGAGGCGCCGCTACCTGCAACTGGCGCAGGTGGATTTGGAGCGGCGGGTGGCGGAGCGGACGCGGGAGTTGGCGGCGGCCAATGAGAAATTGCGCGAGGAAATCGACGAGCGCCGGCGCGCGCAGGCCTCGTTGAGCGAGAGCGAGGGCCGGTTCCGCGTGATCGCCGAGCACGCGCGGGATTTGATTGCCGTGATCGATCCGCGCGGGCGGTATGCGTTTATCAGCCCCTCGCATGAGCGAATTTTGGGTTATTCCCTCGCAGAGCTGCAGCAATTGAGACCCTTGGATTTGACCCATCCGGATGATCTGGCCCAGGTGCCCGACTGGCGCGATTCGGCCACCCGGGAATTCCGGTTGCGGAAGGCGGATGCTTCCTGGGTGTGGATGGAGGGCTGCTCGTATCCCATTCCGTGGCGGAACGAGACGTATGTCGTGGGGGTGGCGCGCGAGATCACGGAACGGAAAAAGGCGGCGGCGGCCTTCCGGGAGTTGCCCCAGAAAATCCTGGCGGCGCAGGAGGCCGAGCGGCGGCGCGTGTCGCGCGATTTGCACGACAGCGTGAATCAACTGCTCGCGTCGGTGCGGTTTCGCGTCGAGGCGGTCGAGGGTTCGCTGCCGGGTGATCCGGCGGTGGCGCGGGAAACGTTGACGGAGGTGAAGAAGTTGCTCGGGACCGCGATGCAGGAGGTGCGGCGGATTTCGCGGAATCTGCGGCCGGGCGAACTGGATGATTTCGGCTTGCTGGCGGCCGTGCGGAGCCTGATCGAGGAGTTCGCGCTGCGCACGCGGATCCGGGTGGATTTGGAGGCGGACGACGCGCCCGAGCGGCTGGCCCCGGAGTTGGAGCTGCAGTTTTACCGCATCGTGCAGGAGGCGCTCACGAACGTGGAGAAGCACGCGGGGGCGACGCGGCTGACGATCCGGCTGGTGAGTGATGACGCGCGGGATTGCCTCTGGCTCGAAATCCGGGACAACGGCCGCGGTCTGCCGGCCGCGCCGGTGGGTGGCCCCGCGGGGCGCGGCGCGGGGTTGGGCTTGAGCAACATCCGCGAACGCGCGGCGGCGTGCGGCGGGAGTTGCGACGTGCTCTCGGAGCCTGGGGCGGGCGTGCGGATTCGCGTGTGCGTGCCGCTGCGTTCCGCGGCGGGAAAATTCCCGGCGGAAGCAGTCGGCGCTTGAGGATTCATGGAAACCACCGGGGGAAAAAGAATACCGCGTCTGTTGCTGGTGGATGACCACCCGGTGGTGCGCGAGGGCATCCGTTCGTATTTGTCGGCCAAGGGCGTGGCCGCGGTGGTCGGCGAGGCCGCCACCGGGGCCGAGAGTTTGCGGAAGGCGCGGCAGGTGAAGCCGGATGTGGTGCTGATGGACATCAATCTGCCGGACATGAACGGGTTTGTGGTGACGGAGGCGTTGTTGAGTGAGTTTCCGACGATGCGGGTGTTGATCATGACGATGCACAAAAACCGCGAGTACGCCGCGCAAATGGTCAAGTCGGGCGCCAGCGGTTATCTGCTCAAGGAAGCCAAGCCGACGGAAATGGTGGCGGCGATCACGGCGGTTTTCGCGGGGAGAAGTTATTGCAGCCCGGAGATCGCGCAGTACGTGCTGGACGAGATTTTGAAGCGGCGGATGACGAAGACCAAGGGGGCGGATTTGTCCGCGCGCGAACGGCTGGTTTTGAGCCTGGTGGCGGAGGGCCGGACCAGCAAGGACATCTCGGACCGGCTCGGCGTGAGCGTGCGGACGATCCAGACGCATCGCGAACGTTTGATGGGCAAGACGGGGATTCACAGCGTGGCCGGGTTGACCCGGTTGGCGATGGCGGAGGGACTCGTCAATGCGCCGCCGGGCCGTCGTGGCCAGCGCGCGTGAGCGGGGGACCGGCAGGGCGGGCTTTTCAGACGGAATTGGCCCCTAGGGGAAATGCTTAGGCGTGTCCGTATTTCAACCGACACGCCGATTACGTAGTTTCACGTTTCGCAGTTCGGGAAAGCACCGCCTCTAATCACCGCCAAGGAGGTGGGGGTGGTTCCAAAAGCGAATCACCCCCGCAGGAGGTAAAGGAGCCGGGATTGAACCGCCGAAAGGCGGTTCTTTTTTTTGCCGACACGGGGCCGCGTCCAGTTCGCCGCGGTGGCAACCCGTCTGGCTCGGCACCCGCCTCCCCCACTGCGCGGGGCCCGGAATTTATTCGAGAGTGATTGGAGGCGGGTGCGGTAGCGCGGACCTCTCAGGCCGCTGTGTCGCACGGCCTCCAGCCGGCGGACTGTCCGCTCTTCCAACGTGCTCGCGTTTAGCCTGAACATTTCATAGGCGACTGGAAGGCAGGATTTTTTGGCGCAAAATTTCCGGGATCGATCCTCCAGGGAGTCGGAAGGGCTGGCCAAGGTC
>JAYVOY010000165.1:0-8934 GCA_043757645.1 Verrucomicrobiota bacterium | reverse complement strand
CAGGTGAGAATGCGGTCGAGCGAATCGATGTCGTTGCCCGCGCGGTTGAGGATTCGCCCTTGGTGCGTTTTGTCGAAGTAGCTGAGGGAAAGTTTTTGAATGTGCTCGAAAACGCCGAGGCGCAAATCGTTCATCGCGCCCTGGCCGACGGCGATGGCGCTCTTCACTTGAATCACCGTGAGCAGCCAGCCGACCACGAGATTCGCCAGGTAAATCAGGCTGATGACAAGGATGCCGCGCGCCGCGGTTTCCGCGCTGGCGATGTGGGTGAGATGCCGGTCGATGCCGAGCTGGATGAATTTCGGGCCGAGCAGCGCGGAGACGGTTGCGAGGACGGTGAAGACGAGATTGATGATGAAGAGCCGGCGATACGGGCGCACGTAGCTCATCAAGCGGCGGAAGGTCCCGGCGCTCATGCGCGTCTGCGCGAACTGCTCCTCGATGGCGATGTCGTCTTTGCTGGGCATGGGGAACGGGGTGTTTACCTCAGAGCGTTCCGGGGCGGAGGGAGCGCGGGCGGCCCCGCCCGCAGCGGCCACAACCGGGGGTGAGGCTCGGGAGTATTCCAACGTCAACGCGAGCGCGAAGCTGCTGCGGCCCGGAGGGCCGCGCTCCGGGGTGGTTACAATCCGCGCTCACTTGCGCGCGGAATCTTCCGGGATGCGCATGCCGTAAAAGGAGCGGTAAACAAAGATCAGCGCGACGATGAAAAAGAAAATCCCGATGCCGGTCTTCATGCCCTTGTCCTTCATCTCGACGGCGATCTCGACGGCGAGCAGGCCGAAGAGCGTGGTGAATTTGATCACCGGATTGAGCGAGACGGACGACGTGTCCTTGAACGGATCGCCCACGGTGTCGCCCACGACGGTCGCGGCGTGCAGCGGCGTGTTTTTCATCTTCAATTCGACCTCGACGATTTTCTTGGCGTTGTCCCACGCGCCGCCCGCGTTGGCCATGAAGATGGCCTGATAGAGGCCGAAGAAGGCCATGCCGACGAGGTAACCGATGAAGAAGAACGGATCGAAAAACGCCAGCGCGAGCGAGAAGCAGAAGATCACGATGAAGATGTTGATCATGCCTTTCTGCGCGTATTGCGTGCAGATTTTCACGACTTCCTTCGAGGCCTCGGTCGAGGCGGTCGCGGCGTCGAGCTTCATGTTTTCCTTGATGTAAACGACTGCGCGATACGCGCCGGTCACGACCGCCTGCGTCGAGGCGCCCGTGAACCAGTAGATCACCGCGCCGCCCATGAGCAGGCCCATGAGCGCCTCGGGGTGAACGAGGGAGAGTTTCTCGAGAACATTGAACGCGGGGTCGATCGCCTTGAAGTGCGCCTGGAGCATCATGATGATGCCGAAGACCATCGTGGTCGCACCGACGACGGCGGTGCCGATGAGGACAGGCTTGGCCGTCGCCTTGAAGGTGTTGCCCGCGCCGTCGCCTTTTTCGAGTTGGTGCTTGGCGCCCTCGAAGTCGGGCTTGAAGCCGAAGCTTTTCTCGATTTCCGCGCTGATGCCTTTCTTGGATTCGATCTGCGAGAGTTCGTACACGGATTGGGCGTTGTCCGTCACGGGACCGAACGAATCGACTGCGATCGTGACGGGTCCCATGCTGAGAAAACCGAACGCCACCAGGCCGAACGCGAAGATCGGCGCGGCGAAGCGGAACTGCTCGGGCATCATCGCCTGCACGGCGGCGTGACCGGAGAAATAGTAGGCCCCAAACATCAAGGCGAGGATGCACAGGCCGGTCCAGAACGCGGAGAAATTGCCCGCAACCAAACCGGAAAGAATGTTCAGCGAGGCGCCGCCCTGATTGGAGGACGTGACGACTTCCTTCACGTGGCGGCTCTCGGTGGAGGTGAAAATCTTCGTGAACTCGGGAATCAGCGCGCCCGCGATGGTGCCGAGCGAGATGATGCTCGCGAGCACCCACCAGAGGCCCGGCTGGCCGGCGAGATTCGCGAGCAGCACGTAGCTCGCCGCGTAGGTGACGAGGATCGAGACGATGGAGGTGATCCACACGAGATTGGTGAGCGGGTGCTCGAGGTTGAAGTCCTTCGATTTGCCCCAGATCGCCTGCGCGACGAAGTCGTTGATCCAGTAGCTCACGAGTGACGTGATGACCATCAGGATGCGCATCCCGAAGAGCCACACGATCAGCGTGGCGCAGAGGGCTTGGTTCGCGGCGAGCGCGAGCGCGAGGAAGGCGATCAGCGCGACGCCCGTGACGCCGTAAGTCTCGAAGCCGTCCGCCGTGGGGCCGACCGAGTCGCCGGCGTTGTCGCCCGTGCAGTCGGCGATCACGCCGGGATTGCGGGGATCATCTTCCGGCAGATTGAAAACGATCTTCATCAAGTCCGCGCCGATGTCCGCGATCTTCGTGAAAATGCCGCCGCAAATGCGCAGCGCCGACGCGCCGAGCGATTCGCCAATCGCGAAACCGATGAAACACGGGCCGGCGAGTTCCTTCGGCAAAAACGTGAGAATGCAAATCATGAAGAACAGTTCGATCGCGACGAGCAGCAGCCCGACGCTCATGCCGGACTTGAGCGGGATGAGCAGCGTCGCCAGCGGATTGCCCTGAAGCGCGGAAAAAGCGGTCCGGCTGTTGGCCACGGTGTTGATGCGAATGCCGAACCACGCCACGCCGTAAGAGCCGAGGATGCCGAGCACCGACGCGAGCAAAATCGCGAGCACGTTGCCCACCGAGTTGTGCGACAACGCGCCAAAATAATAGGTGATGCAAACGGCGATCAGAACCCACAGCGCGGCGAGGAATTTGCCCTGTTGGAAGAGGTAGGTTTTGCACGTTTCCCAGATGATTTGCGAAATATCCGCCATCGAGGAATGCACCGGCAGGTTGCGCGTCTGCACGTATTGCAGCCAGCCGTACGCGACGCCGAGCGCGCACACGAGCAGGCCGAAGTACATCAGCGCGACACCCGTGAGTTGCGATCCAAACAGGTTGAACACCACCGCGCTCAGGTCGGGGATTTTGATGTCCGCCTCGCCCGCGAACGCGGGACTGGCGGCAAAGGTGGCAACAAGAAACAAGAGGAACGCGGCGGCATTTAATTTTGTTTGGCGCATAAACCTTTGAGCTTCCCTGACGGCCCACATGATGGCGCGGTCGCGGTTTTCAAATCGGTGACGTGTGGCTTTATATTTCCCGCGTACTTGCGTCAAGCGGTTTCAAAAAACGGCGGCAAAAAAGCCCATCGTTGCCGGGCATTCGCCCCCCCGGACCGCCGCCGTCCCGGCGGCTCAGGGCGTGGCGGTCCGCGGGGGCGGCCAGTCCGTGACAGCCGGTTCCCGCAGCCGGGGCGCGCGTCGCGCAGAGTTCGCACCCGCGTGGTTCGGACGTCGTGAGCCGCCGAGACGGCGGCGCTCCGGAGCCGTGCGCCCACGCCTCGCTCGCGCCCCTTTCCTCCTTGCTACCCGCGCGTCGCAGCGGCTTTACTCGCCCAACCATCAAAGAAAGCTGAGGGCATTATGGACCTGTTCATCATCTATCTGATTTGTTTCGGCGTCGGGCTGCTCTTCACCCTCGTCAGCGCGTTCGCGGGGCACGCGTTCAGCGGACACGATGTCCACGTCGGTCACACCGGCGCGGGCGGGCACGCGGAGGCGGGATTTGGCACCGATGACATGCCGGGCTTCGCGGCCGTCAGCCCGACCACCATTGCGGCGTTCATCACGGCTTTCGGCGGCTTCGGCATGATCTTCAGCAAAATCGAGGCAACCCAGAGTCCGTGGGTCAGCGCGCCGCTTTCGCTCCTCGCGGGACTCGTCGTCGCCGCGGGTGTGTTCTGGCTGTTCCGCACCATCTTTCGCAAAACGCAAAGCTCCAGCGAAGGCAAGGTCGCCAACCTCGTCGGCCTCGTCGCCAGCGTCATCACGCCGATCCCGGAAAACGGCGTCGGCGAAATCGCCTACGTCCAAAGCGGCTCGCGCTACACCGCGCCCGCACGCTGCGAGGAAGGCAAGCCCCTCGCCGCCGGCACCGCCGCGAAAATCACCCGCATCGTCGGCTCGCAATTTTTCGTGACCGCCACCTGACCGAATCGCAAACCCGCCACCCTTTTCCCATCCGCAGCCACCACCGACCGACCACTGATTACTGATCACTCATTACTAATTACTTCTTATGCTCCTCCTCTCCCAAATTCATCCCAATGAACTCGGCTTCGCCGCCCTCGCCATCGTCGGCATCGTCGTGGTCGTCGTCCTGTTCGGCCTCGTGTGGGCCAGTCGCTACACGAAGGTCGGCCCCAACGAAGTCCTGGTCGTTTCCGGCCGCCAATACCGCGTGGTGGACCCCGACGGCAAGGCCAGCCTCCGCGGCTTCCGCATTGTCAAGGGCGGCGGCACGTTCGTCATTCCGGTGCTCGAGAAGGTGGACATTCTCTCGCTGGAACTTCTCACCATCGACGTCCAGACGCCCGAGGTTTACACCAGCAAAGGCGTGCCCGTGAAAGTCGATGGCGTCGCGCAAATCAAGGTCAAGGGCGACGACATCTCCATCGCCACCGCCTCCGAGCAATTCCTCAGCAAGCGCGTCGAGGAGATCAAAAACATCGCGATGCAAACGATGGAGGGCCATCTGCGCGCGATTCTCGGCACGATGACCGTCGAGGAGATTTACCAAAATCGCGACGCCTTCGCGCAGAAGGTGCAGGAGGTCGCCGCCGGCGACATGGCCAACATGGGCCTTGGCATCGTGAGCTTCACCATCCGCGACATCCGCGACACGCAGGGCTACCTCGACGCCCTCGGCAAGCCCCGCATCGCGCAGGTCAAACGCGACGCTCAGATCGCCCAGGCCGAGGCTGACCGCGACGCGATGATCAAATCCTCGCAGGCCACGCAGGCCGGGCAGGAGGCCAAGTTCGCCGCCGATTCCAAAATCGCCGAGGCCCAGCGCGACTACCAATCCAACGTCGCGCAGTACCAGGCGGCGGTGAACCAGAAGAAAGCCGAGTCCGACCTCGCCTACGATTTGCAAAAATTCAAAACCGGCCAGCTCGTGAAGGCCGAGGAAGTGCAGGTGCAAATCGTCGAGAAACAAAAACAAATCGAACTGCAACAGCAGGAAATTCTCCGCAAACAACGCGAACTTGAAGCGCTGGTCCAAAAGCCCGCCGACGCCGAACGCTACAAAGTCGAGACCCTCGCCAACGCGCGCAAATTCCAACTCGAAGCCGAGGCCTCCGGCGCCGCCGCCGCGACCAAGGCCACCGGTTTCGCGCAAGCCGACGTGAACAAAGCCACCGGCATCGCCGACGCCGAGGCGAACAAAGCCAAGGGTCTCGCGCAGGCCGACATCATCATGGCGCAGGGCAAAGCCACCGCCGAAGCCACGCGCCTCAAGGCCGAGGCGTTCCAGCAATACAACGAGGCCGCCGTCATCGAACTCCTCGTCAAAGTCCTGCCCGAAATCGCCGGCCGCATCAGCGAGCCGCTGTCGAAAATGGAAAAAATGGTCATCATCAACTCCGGCCCCGGCCCCGGCGGCGGCGCGAGCAAACTCACCGGCGACATCACCCAAATCATCGCCCAACTCCCGCCCATCCTCGAAAGCCTCACCGGCGTGAAGTTCGAGAAGTTGCTCGAACAAATCCCTGGGCTGAAGAAGGCGATGCAGAAGGATGAACCGCCGACGGCGGCACCGCCTGTGGCGTAACTTGCGACCGCCGCGGAATGTCGGTGAGATTCGGCGCGCACATCCATGAAAGTCGTTCTCCAGTGGCCGAACAACGGTCCAGTCTGCGATTACAGCTTCGACCCACTTCAGACTGAATTTTGTGGGGGGAAGATTTCCGGCGGAGTGCAGGGTCCGTCGCGCCAAATCGCCCTTCTATCCCCGCCGCCAGTTGTATAAACTTCCCCGCATGAAACATTTCACAGCCATCGTTCATCGCGGAGAACCTGCGGAAGGCGGGTATTGGGCGACCTGTTTGGAAGTGCCCGGTGCCAATGGTCAGGGCGAGACTCGCGAGGACTGCCTGCAAGATTTGGCCGCAGCGGTGCGCCTCCTGATGGAAACCGAACGCGAGGAAGTGTTCCGACTCGATCCGCAGGCAGAAACGGCGGACCTCCTGGTGGCATGAAGCGTCGTGCGCTGCTCGGCCATCTCCAAGAACACGGCTGTGTGCCGCTGCGCGAAGGCGGCAGCCACTCGATTTGGCGCAACCCAAAGACCGGACGCAAAGAGGCCATTCCTCGGCACAACGAAATCAAGAAGCACCTCGCCCGCTCCATTTGCCGCAATCTTTCGGTGCCTGTTCCGCTTGGCGATTGAGTCGGTCGGGCTTTCTATGGCGAGGGCGATTTGAGAAAGACCTTTCTCGGGTGAGGCCAATTACCCGCCGCGCCGGAGGTTCGATGGAGTTCCCGCTTCCTTGCCCGCGATTGTTTCAATCCAACGCGCAAACGCCGAAAAATCTCAGAGCCGCGCGACGATGTTGTTGAGGATGTTGGTCAGGACGCGCAGCGGGTCTTGCGTCGAGTCGATGGCGTGGACGATTTCGGGGCCGTAGTAATCGAGCACGGGCTTGGTTTCGCTCTCGTAGGTTTCGAGACGCTGGCGGATGACTTCGAGATTGGCGTCGTCGAGGCGGTTGTCGCGGAGGGCGCGGCGCTGGAGGCGTTCGGTGAGCTTGCTGACATCGGCGCAGGTGAGGCTGAAGACGGCGCGGACCTCGAGCGTGTCGCGCAGCATGTGGGCTTGGCGGGCGTTGCGCGGGATGCCGTCGAGCACAAGCGTGTCGCGGTCGGGATGGAAACGGCCGGACTGGGTCTGGGCGTTGATGTGCTGCTGCCAGAGTTCGACGGTGGGTTCGTCGGGCACGAGCTGGCCGCGGCTGGAGTACTCGAGGAATTCGCGGCCAATGGGGCTGTCGATGCGCAGGTTGCGGAAGAGGTCGCCGCACGCGAGATGGTAGAAGCCGGGGATGGTGCCGAGGATTTTTCCCTGCGTGCCCTTGCCGGAACCGGGCGCACCGAAGAGCAGGATCGTGCGGAATTTCATGCGGTGGGTTCTTTGTGGCGAATCTCGATTTCGAGGATGTCGTTGTAGGTGATGAGCTGGTCGTAGTAGGCGTTTTCGTCGCCGATGGCCAGGGTGATGTCCGCGGGTGTGATCTTGGTGATGCGGCGGCCGACGAATTCGCCGCGCGCGGTTTTCATCGCGCAGACGAGGCCCTTCTCGGCTTCACTGGGAACCACCTTGAGGAACGAGGAGAGCTTGGTCTCGATGAAGCGGCGGTTGATGGTGAACTCACCGCGTTTGTAGGTGGGCAGTTTGACGGCGGGCGGCGGGGGGGGCGGCGGGGCGGCGCCTTCGGGGGCAGCCTCGCCCGCGGCGGGCGCTTCCGCGTGTTCGGCGGCGGCGGCGGGCGCGGCGGCGGCGGATTTTCCGAAGCCCTTTTTCGGGGCGCCGTGGGCCGTGGGTGCGGGCGCGGCGGGCGCGGCTTCTTCGACGATCATTTGGTTGATCGGTTTTTCGGGAATCGTGGGCAGGCACAGGAACAGGAGCGGTCCAACCACGGGCACGGCCGCGGCCACCCCGCACACGAGCGCGCGCGGGCGGCGGCGGAAGATGGCGATCTCGTGGCCGGCGTAAATATTCGCGCCGTAGAGAATGAGGAGCATCATGATGCCGATGCCGGTGCTGAAGCCGGAGCTGAAACCAAACTGCACGGTGCGTTCGGGCTTGGGATATTCGCGGACGACGGGCAGCGCCTTCTTGGGTTTGTCGGTGGTGGTGACGGCTTCCTCCTTGTCCCCCTCGCTGCTGGCCGGGGCTTCGAGGAGGCCCTCGATGAACTTGGCCACGCGGGGATTCCTGGCGAATTCCTTGAGCGACTCCTGAGTGAATTTATTCCACTCGATGCGCGTGCCGAGGGTGCCGTTTTCCGATTTGATGATGACGCCCTTCTCGGTCGGGCCGAGCGGTTCCCCCTTGACGACGGTGCCGTCCTTGAGGGTGAAATCGAAACCGAGCGCGGGGTCGGCGAGCAGCGCGAGGGCACCCAGGGCGAGGGTGAAAAGTAGCGGCCTAATCATGGGGAAAATTTAACACCAGAGAATGCGGGTGGGTAAATTAAATTCGCGGGCGGGCGGCAAACGCGCGCCCCGGGACGCGCGCCCGATGCCAGCGGCGTTTTCGTTCGGAGTTCCGCGTTTACGCGGCCAACTACGACGATCGGCCCGCGCCGCCTGAAGACGAAACTCCGAATGGGGCGGTGTCAAAACGCGCCCTTTCACTCGATCACCCCGAGCAGCGGGATCACTTCCGCGATCGTCCACGCGCGCCGCCGCGCGGACAAATCGTCGGCCACGGCGCCGTGCTGCCACACCGCGTAGCGAATCGTCTCGGGCGCGCGGGCTTGCAGCGCGGGTTGCGCGAGCAGTCCGCCGAGATAGCCCGCGAGAATGTCACCACTGCCGCCCTGCGCGAGTTGGGGATTGCCGGAACTGTTGAGAAAAATCACGTCCGCCACGCCCTCGACGGGGTTCCCGGGAACGAGTTCAGGCGCGCGACCGACCAAGGATTGCGCGCCTTTGAGCACGACGTGGCAATTGCCGAACCGCGCGGAAAGGCCGCGCACGGCGGAGACGCGGTCATGTTGAATTTCCGCGCTGGTCACGCGCAACATGCGCGCGGCCTCGCCGGGGTGCGGCGTGATGACGCGCAGCGCAGTGGTGGTCGTCGCGCCCGCGGGCAGCCAGTCGAGCGCGCTGGCGTCGGCGAGCACGGGGCGGTCGAGGCTGTGCCAGATTTCCGCCACGAGTTCACGCAGGTCGCCCGCGAGCTTTTCATCCGCGAGTCCGGGGCCGACCAGCACCGCGGAGTAGTCGTGCAACTCCGCGAAGCTCGGCCGGCCCGGATGCACCATCACGTTGTGCAACTGCGCGGCCACCGGCGCGT
>JAYVOY010000164.1:0-8950 GCA_043757645.1 Verrucomicrobiota bacterium | reverse complement strand
ACGAGCGCGCGGGGGTTCGCGCCGATGGGGAAATCGAGGCGCGGTTGGAACGTGCCGTCGCCGTTGCCGAGGAGGAGGCTGGCGGAGTCGCTGCCGCTGTTGGCCACGGCGAGATCGAGGCGGCCGTCGCCGTTGAAATCGCCGAGCACGAGCCAGCGCGGATTGATGCCGGTCGGGTAGGTGACGGGCGGTTGAAAATTCCCACTCGGTTTGCCGAGGAGCACGCAGACGGCGGCACCGGTGCCCGCGGTGGCGACGAGGTCCAGGAGGCCGTCCCCATTGACGTCGGCGGTGGTGATGAAGCGCGGACTCGCGCCGCAGGGGAAATCCACGCGGGCCGAAAAACCCGCGGCCCCGCGATTGAAAAAGACGGAGACGAACGTGGTTTCCTGATTGGCGACCGCGAGATCGACGCGGCCATCACCGTTGAAATCGCCCGCGACGACGGAGCCGGGGCCGCGCGCGGCGCGCAAAGTTTGGCGCGGGAGAAAAGTGCCGTCGCCGCGACCGGGCAAAATGGCGACGGTGTCTTCCGAATAATTTGCTGTGACGAGGTCGGGGATGCCGTCGCCGTTGAGATCGGCGGCGATGACTTGCGAGGCTCCGCGGCCGGCGGTGAAATCAACGCGGGGCAGGAATCCGCCGCCGGGCCGGGCGAGGAAAACGCTCACGGTGCCGGCGGTGAAATTCGCGGTGACGAGATCGGGACGCCCGTCGTGATTGAGATCGGTGACGAGGATTCCGCTGGGCCGCGCACCGGTGGCGAGGGTTGTCGATTGGCGGAAGGTGCCGTCCCCGTCGCCGAGCAAAATGCCGACGGTGTTGTCGCTGTAATTGGCGACGACGAGATCGGGGAGGCCATCGCCATCGAGATCGCCGGTGGCGAGCGCCTGCGGGCCGGCGGCGCTGCCGAAGCTGGCGGCGGTGGAAAATATTTTTCCGCTGCCGACCGCGAGGGCTGGGGCCGTGTTGGCGACGGGCGTCCACGCGCTCGCGGCGGTTTGGCGCGCGCCGGAGGGATCCGCGGCGCTGACCACGACGCGGAGGAATTGGTGCGCGTCCGCACTGCCAACGGTGTAGGTGGCGGTCGTGGCGACCGCGTTGGCGGCCGTGCCATCGGGTTGGCTGGCGCGCAGCCAGAGGTGGGTGAAGGCGAGCGGGTCTTGCTCAGGATCGAACCAGACGCCGGGATTGGCGCTGAGGGTTTGTCCGACGCGCACGTCGCCGCTGATGGCGGGGCTGGTCTGATTGATGGGGGCGTCGTTGACGGCCTGGACTTGCACGGTTTTCAACGCGGGCGCGCTGCGGTTGCCCGCGGTGTCGGCGAGAAGCAAACGCACGGTGCGCGCGAGGACGGAGGGCGCGTCGGAAATATTCTCAAACGTCACGCCGCGCACGGTGGCTTGAATGATCGGCGCGGTGGCGGCGGCGGTGAATTGAATCGTCAGTGCCGCGCCCTCGCGACCGCCAGCGAAGGAGCCGACGAGTTGAACGCCGAAGAAAAGTTTGTCGCCGACGCTGGTGATTCCACCCGCACGGAGCGCGGCGACGGATAATCCGAGCCGGTCGGACGCGGTGCCGTTGGCTGAAAAATCGGCTGTGAGAATCGCGCCGCCGGGAACCGGTGCGGTGACGAGCGCGGCGGCGTCGAGAATTGTGGGCACCGCGTTTTCGACGAACAAAACCGGGCCGGCGGTGAGGGTGATGGTCGGTGGGAGATCGTTGTCGGTGATGGTCAGCGTGTGGGTGGCGATGGTTCCGAGCGCGATTTGCGGCGGCGCGCCGAGCGTGAGGACGAGTGTCTTGGTCGGCTCAGGGATTGCATCGTCGAGGAGAGCGACGAAGAGCGTCGTGGTGGTGGAGCCGGCGGCGATGACCAGGCGCGCGGGCGCGAGCGTGAAATCACTTCCGGCGAGCGCGGTTCCGGAGAGCGTGAACGGCACGGTGATGTCCGCGAGTTGCGGCGTGGAGAGGCGGACGACCAGCGGAATTTGTCCCGCGGATTCGCCGGCCGTTTGCGCCGCGAGGGCGAAGGAAATCGTCGCGCCATCAATGCGGAGCGCGTTGGGTACCGTTACTTGTTGGCCGTCGGGATTGGTGATTACGAGGTCGCGCGGTCCGGGGGCGGCGTCGTCGGCGACATCGAGAAACACTTGCGCGACGGTGGGCGTGACGCCGGTGAGGCGGTAGTTGCCGATGCCGTTGGGCGAACCGCCGGTGAGCGTGATGCGGAAGCGATTTGAAAAACCGACGCCGGGATCGAAGAAGCCACTGCCACTGATCGTGAGGAAAACGCCCTGCATCCCGGGACGTACGACGGCTCCCGGCGACGCGGCCGTGGGCGGCGGGGCAAGCAGGCGCGCGACCCAGGTGCCCCAAATGTTGGCGGAGGTGGCGTCATCCTTCGCGTATTCCTGCACCGTCCACAGGCTCTGGTCGTCGCGGGGATCGACACTGGTGAAACTGTAATCACCCCAGCGATTGCGCCCGCTGTCGTCGAGCTGCTGGTACGCGCGCTCGCCGGACTTGATGGGTAGCACGTCGCGCATCGTGCCGAGCGGGTCGGTGGCGAGGCGCGAGGCAAAAGCGACGCCGGGAAAATTCGCCGCGCGCGTGGTGGTGAAGGCCATGACGGCGTGGCCCTGGCCATTCACCGCAATCGCCGGGGACAGATAGAATTGCGGGTCCGTGCGGGCGTTGTCGAAGACGCGGCCGGATTGGCGCAACCTGGCTTCCCCATTCGCGAGTTCGAGTTCAAGCCATTCGCACCCGGTGCGGTCGGCGCCGGTGGCACCGCCTGAATCGTTCACGCCGATGTTGCGACAGGTCCACAGGCGTTGGTTGCGGAGGAGCGCGTTTATGAGCCGGAAATCCGAGGCGTCGAGATTCACGGTCGCGCCCTTGGCGGGCGCTTCGATGGGAAAACCAAACGTCGCGGTGAAGATGGTTTTGGTCGGACCCAGCGTGGGCGTGCGCGCGCCCGGTGCGCCGCGCCACGTGAGGGTGAAGCAACTCAGATTCGCTGAGTCGCCGCCGCCGAGGGTGAAGGGCCACGACGCAACAAACCAAGCCGGCGCGTCGGCGGCCGCGGGGTCGAGATTCAGCGCGGGCTGCGGGGTGGAATAAACGCCGGGAATTTCCGGAAATTGGAATTGCGCCGCGGGCGCGCCCGCCAGCAAGGGAGCCTTGTCGAGCGCGATGAGTTTCGCGAAATCCGGGCCCGTCGAGGGGAAAATGCTGACGAGCACATACACGCCGTTGTCGTCGGTGCCGAGCGTGTCGAAGTCCGAAAAATAACTGCGCGTGTCCGTCGGGATGCCGGCGTGGACGAGGTAGTGAAACCAGCCGCCGGTGGGATCGCTGGTGGCGCTGATGGCCAGCACCGCCTCGTTGGCGCTGTCCGCCTCGCCGCGTTCGAGAGCGCTGGCAATCCAGCGGCCACTGCGCCGGTCGAAGAGCACGCGCGGATCGAACGCGCCGTTGCGCGGGTGGGTCACGCCGTTTTCGGTGAATTGAAAAAACGTGTCGAGCGCGACGTGGCTGAGTCGTCGGCCCGTGCGGTCGAACACCGCGACGCTGGAGTTAATCACCTGGAGAAAATGATTCGGCCCGATCGCGCCCATCGTGTCCGGCGGGATGCTGCCACCGCCAAACTCGCTGAACTGATCGCGCAAACTGAGCGCCGGGAAACTGGTGCCGATGCTGTGGGCGGGCGGCCCCAGCGGACGCGGGCTGCCGGGCGCGGGTGCGCGGGCGCCGAGCGCGCGGCGGGGGGGGAGGCGGGTCGCGTGCGGCACCAGCAGGGGAACTTCCGCGAGTGGGTTCTGATTGGAGCGCGTCGCCGGATTGGCGGCCTCGCGGTCGAGCATTTGCGCCCACGAATCACGAACGGGAACGGCGACGCTCACCACCGCCGGCAGTCCGTCATCGCCCCGCGCGCCGGGCATCGCCGCGCCAACGCCGAGCAACATCACCAGCAGTGGCAGCCACCGCCGCGCGCGGCGCGCCGACGGGGCGGCACTCCCGCGGCGGGCGGGTTGGGGTGGCGGAGCGGCAAGCGGCATACAACAACGGAAATTCACCGGGTTTGGAGAATTGGCGCGGGCAGGTGAAAGGAGTGGGTTTGGCCCCGATTCCGCCGGCGAATTCCAATGCAACGAAACCTAGATGCGAAATGGGCCGGTGCCATTCAGTTTTCCGGCGGAGGCGGGCTCGGTGGGGAAATGAAATCCTGCGCGAGTGTGGCTTGGGGTTCCACGATTGAAAACCGGCGCGACCGAAACGTGGTTGCAGATGCAACACGATTTAGCCGTAACGATGCCGTGGGCAGGACCGCCGCCGTCTCGGCGGCTCCCGGCGTGGGCAATCCGCGCGGGCCATTCACACTCCGCTTTTGGTTCCCCGTTCAGTGATGATTTTGAACTGCCGAAAAAGCCCGCCTCCACCGCATTTGGACGGTGTGAGCCGCCGAGACGGCGGCGCTCCCACGGCATCGTTACGATTCAGGTTGATCGCTCCCCGCCCGCAGTACGCTCCCTGCTCCGCGCCGCTCAGAACTTCCCGATTTTCCAGAGGTAGATAAACGCCGCGGCGAAATCCTTCGGGCGCGCGTTGATCCAGCGTGTGACGTCGTCGATCTTGAACCAGTTGGCGTGCTCGACTTCGGCGGGATCGAGTTTGAACGGGCCTTCCGACGTGCAGCGATAAACCCACACGAACTCCTGCCCGGTCTCCTTGCACGCGTTCAGTTTGAAAAGCCGCTCGGGCGTCGCGGTGAGCTTGAGTCCGATTTCCTCGAACGCCTCGCGCACCACCGCGTCGTCGTAGGTCTCGCTGGGCGCGAGGTGCCCCGAGGCGGAGGAATCCCACGTGCCGGGGAACTGGTCCTTTTTGTTCGAGCGCTTCTGGAGAAAAATGTGCCCCTTGGCGTTGAACACGAGCACGTGGACGGCGCGGTGCTTGAGGCCGCGGCGATGCACCTCGCGGCGGGTTTCCTGGCCGATGACCTCGTCGCGGTCATTCACCACATCGAAATATTCTTCCTTCACCGGGTCGCCGGCGGAGGTTTTAGGGCGCGTGGGCGTGTACATTTTCGTTGGCCAATTGGCGGGCGAGCTCGATGAATTGTTCGCGACTGACTTGTTCGGCCCGCGTGTCGGTCGGGACTTTGGCGACGGCGAAAGCCGCGGTCAACGCCGCTTCGGCCCAGTCTTCCTTGAGCAGCTTGAAAAGTTTTTTGCGCCGCTGCGAGAAGCCGCGCCGGATCACGCGGTCGTAAATCGCACTCTCCTTTTCGCCCAGCGGCGCGGCGGGCCGGCGCACCAGCGTCACGCACGCGGAATCAATTTCCGGCGCGGGAAAAAAACAACTCGCGGGAATGCGGAACATCCCGCGCGGCTCGTAGCGAAGCTGGATGAGCAGCGACAACAGCCCGTATTCGTCATCGCCCGCGCGCGCGGCGAGGCGTTGCGCGACCTCGAGTTGCAGCGTGGCGACGAGGCGCTTCGGGCCGCGCGGGCTGCGGCAAAGCTCGACGAGCATCGGCGAGCCGACGGAGTAGGGGAGGTTCGCGACGAGTTTCCAAGCGCGCCAATCGGTTGGCGGCTGACTTGGCGTTTCCGTCTCCCGATCCCCGCGAGGCACGAGAGGGGAGCGGGAGACCTGAACGCTGGACGGAGTGCCGAGCACCGGCTCGGCGCGATGCTGATGCGCTAGGTCCACGCCGAGCCGGCGCTCGGCGCTCCGGTCGGTGGGGAAAGTTGGCGCGTGCGCGAAGTCGGCGCCGGCGTCGCGCAAGTAATCAAGCGCGTCGGCGTGGAGCAGGCGGAGCTTCGGTTCGTTCGCGAACCGTCTTTCAAGCACCTCCACCAAACGGCGGTCCTTCTCGATCGCAAAAACGTGGCCGCACTCCGCGAGCAGCGCCTCCGTGAGTGGGCCGAGACCGGGGCCGATCTCGAGCACGCGATCCGTCGCCGTCAGTTCCGCGGCGGCGACGATGCGGCGCAGTTGATTGCCGTCGTGCAAAAAATTCTGCCCGAGCGACTTCGTCAGCCGGATGTCGTGCGTCGCCAAAATCTGCCGCATTTCGCTGAGTTTCATGTGTCGCCGCGGAGCGCCGAGCACCGGCTCGGCGTGGCCGCTGGAGTTGGGTTCGCGCCGAGCCGGTGCTCGGCGCTCCGTTTCATGCGCAATGAGTTCCGTTCGCTCAAAAAACACAGTGCCAGTTTCATGCGAGCGCGACGCGGAGGAGTTCGGTTTGCAGCGCCTTGATGACGGAGGCGAAATCGCGCCAGCCCAGGGTCAACGGCGGCGTGAGGCTGATGACGTTGGCGTGCTCGCCTTCAGGCAACAGGATGAAGCCGCGAAGCAGCAGCGCCTTGATAATCGCGAGCGACGCGGTGGTCGCGGGCGTGCCGTCGGCGAGACGGAGTTCAAGACCGAGCATCCAGCCGACGCCGCGCGCGTGACCGTGGAGGCCGCGGGGAAATTTTAGTTCACGCAACGCAGCGAGTGCGCGCGGGCCAAACGTCGCGGCGCGTTCGGGAAGTTTGCGGTGCGCGAGCTCGCCGATTTGCGCGAGCGCCAGCGCGCAGCCGACGGGGTGGCCGAGAAACGTGCTCGTGTGAATCGCCTCGCCCGCAGACGCGGGCCACGCGGCGTCCATCACGTCCGCGCGGCCCACGCAGGCGGAGAGCGGGAAGCCGCCAGTGAGCGCTTTGCCGAGACAGATGAGGTCGGGAATCGTCGCTGAGTGCTCGCTCGCAAACCAGCGGCCGGTGCGGCCGAAGCCCGTGTAAATTTCATCGACGATCAACAGCGCGCCGTGGCGGTCGCACAGGCGGCGGAGCAGCGGCAGGAAGCTCGGCGGAGGAATGTTGATGCCGCCGCGCGCCTGCATCGGCTCGACCAACACCGCGCCGATTTTCGCGCGGCGAAACGCGGCGGCGAGTTCGCGCTCGGCGACGCGCAATTCTTTTTCCGTCGTGGGAAAGCTCACGAAGTCGCCGAACTCGCGGAGTTGTTGCCGAAACGGATCGCGAAAAAATCCGCGGTGCGTCGCGTTCAACGCACCGTACCCGAGGCCGTGATACGCGCCGCGAAACGCAATGATGCCGGGGCGTTTGGTCGCGAGGTGCGCGGTCTTGAGCGCGGCCTCGACGGCCTCGAAACCCGAGTTGCAGAAAATGGTTTTGCCGTGCAGGGGCGTGGGCGGTTGCGCTGCGGCAAGCGCGTTGGGCGCAGTCCATCGCTCGAACGTGATTCGGCTCAACTCGCGCGCGAGCGCGGCCTTGAGCGCGTGCGGATGCACATCGCCCATCGCGTGCAGCAGCCGCGACATTTGCGCGCGACCCGCGCGGACGACGGCGGGGTTCGCGTGGCCGGCGGATGCGACGCCGAACGCCGCGGTGAGATCGAGGTAACGGCGTCCCTCGGCATCCCACACATGAACGCCCCGCGCGCGCTCCCACACGATGGGCCACGTGCCGTCGGGATCGAGGTAGGTGACGTTGCGCGACTCGTAGCGGCGAAGCTGTTCGAGCACTTCGGCGGTGCGGGAATTTCCGCGCGAGGATTTGGTTTTGCGATCCATGAGCGCGGCGGCGTTGTGTCTGTCAGACGCCGCGTTGATCGGGCGGCCAGATGAATTTGTGCATTTGGAGTTGGAACCGCACGGGCAGTGCGTCGGCGAGCAGACGCTCGACGAGTTCCTGACGCGTGATCGGAGTTTGGCCGGCGGGGACTTTTTTCAACGCGGCGTCGCGCTGTTCGTCGGTCAACGGCGAGACCCACGAGAACAGCAACGGGCAGACGCGCTGGAGTTGGTGGGTCTGGAGTTGCGCGCGCGCCCAGTCGTAATCCTCGCGCGTGCCGATGACGAATTTCACCTCATCGGTCGCGCGGAGGTGCGCGAGATTTTCCCAGCGGTTGCGCGCGACCTCGCCGCTGCTCGGGCACTTGAGGTCCATGATGCGCCGCACGCGCGGATCGACGGGCGCGATGTCGAGCGCGCCGCTGGTTTCGAGGAGCACCGAGAAGCCGTCGTCGCACAACGATTTCATCAGCGGCAACGCGTTCGGCTGGAGCAGCGGCTCCCCGCCGGTCAGTTCGATGAGTGGAAGTTTTTGCGCCGCGCCGGCGTTGGCGAAGGGCGCGGCGAGTTCGTGAATCCGGGCGCGAATCGCGGCGAGCGTGCGGCGGTTGCCGGTGGTGAAGGCGTAGGCGGTGTCGCAGTACGAACAGCGCAGATTGCACGCGGTGAGCCGGATGAAAATGCACGGCCAGCCCGCGAACGTGCTCTCGCCCTGCACGCTCAGGAAGATTTCATTGACGATCAGGGTATCCGACATGGCTGATTTGTAGGAGACGACGTGAGGAGACTCTAACTAAACTGGCGCACTTTGTAGGAGCCGACGTGAGGAGACTCTAACTTCCTCCGCTCCGAGTTCGTTCGCTCTCGCCGTCCGCGCGCCGCCGCTCACAGATATTTCGCCAGCAACGGACGCAGTTCCCGCATCGTTTTCTTCGGCCACAATTTGCGGTCCGTCATGATGGCGTTCTTCAGCGCGCGATGGCATTTCCACTCGGGCGTCGCGGGGATTTGCGGGATCACATTCGCGATGATGCGCTTGGCCTGATCGGCGTTGCGATGGAGGTTGGCGATGACCATTTCGACGGTCACGTGGGCCTCGTCGAGCTTCCAGCAATCGTAGTCGGTGGCCATCGCGAGCGTGGCGTAGGCGATCTCGGCCTCACGCGCGCACTTGGCCTCGCCGAGATTTGTCATGCCGATCACGTCAAAGCCGGCCTCGTGATTTGCGATGGATTCGGCGCGGGTGCTGAAGGCCGGGCCTTCCATGTTCACATACGTTCCGCCGTCGTGGACGCGGGCCTTGAGCGCGCGCGCGGAACCGAGGAGAAGCTGGCGCAACTCCTCGCAAATTGGATCGGC
>JAYVOY010000163.1:0-8968 GCA_043757645.1 Verrucomicrobiota bacterium | reverse complement strand
CGTCGCCACAACTGCCGCGGAAAAGCGCGCGCTCTTCGCTGAGACCGCCGCAGACGCGGTGGAAATGGAGTCCGGCGTGATCCAAAAAATCTGCCGCGAAACGGGAATCCCGTGCCTGACGCTGCGCGTGATTTCCGATGCCGCGCGCGAGGATTTGCCGCTGGATTTCAACCGCCTCACGAACGCCGAGCAGAATCTGGATTTCCTCAAGCTCGCCGCCGCCATCGCGCGTTCGCCCGGAAAAATCCCCGCGCTCCTCGCCCTCGGAAAACGCACCACCGCCGCCGCCAAAACCCTCGCGCAGGCGCTGGATCAATTCCTCCGCGCCGCCCTTGGTACCGAGTCCCGCCTTTAGGCGGCGGGACGCGCGTCATCACCGAGACGCTGAAAATTTGAACGCGCGCCGCGGGTGCGGACGCTCCGCCGCCTGAAGGCGGGACTCCGAACCCGCGATCCGCCCCTCGCGCTTTCCCGTTTGTCCTCGCTCATCTTTCGGCCGCTGCCACCTGCGGCGCGGGTTCGAGCTTCGCCCCCGGCGCCTTCATTTTCTCACTCCACGTGATCAGTCCCGCGCCGCACATGATGAGAAACACGCCGCCCCAGCGCAGCAGCGAAACCTCCTCGTGCAGGAAAAATTTCGCCGCCAGTGTGGTGAGCACAAAGCTCATCGCGGTGAGTGGCCAGAGGAAACTGACCTCGCTCTTGGACATCAACACGAGCAGGCAGCCGAAGAAGATCGCCTCGAAAAACACGCCCAGCAGAATCGTGGGATTCGTCGCGCCGCGTTTCACCAGCGCCGCGACCTCGCGCACATTCATGCTCGCCGCCTCGCCAATTTGCCGCAGCCCTTTGCTGAGGAGCACGACGCCCACGGCCTCGCACAAGAGGCCGATCACCAGAATCACGAGCAATTTAACCATGCGGCGTTTTAGACCGCGCCCGCCGCTTTGACAGGCTAATTTTCCCCGCGACATCCTTTGGAAACGGAGCGCGGCCCTCCGGGCCGCAGCGGCTCCGCACTGCGGCGATCGCGGGGTGTTCATCGCGTCCCCGGCACAAGCCGCCGCTGCGGGCGAGACGCCCGCGCGCCCTCCGTCAATCCGACCACCGCTACAAATCCTGATACCGAATCAGCTCGATGTTTTCCTCGGTCACCGCGCGTTTCACCGCGGGACTGATCAGCGCCTCGTATTCCGCGCGGAATTCATCCAGCGAGGGATGCGAGTACAGCTCACAGTCGCCCGCGGGCAACGCCGGCAGCAGCGCGCGGATGTAGGCCTCGTCCACGCGCGCGTTCTGGAGCAACCCCAAAACCCAGCGCGTGTGCCGGATGCCGCGCGCGCGCAACCGCGGTCGCGCCCACGCGCTCAACAGCAGGAAAATAATCGCGTGGCTGATCCGATAGAGCCACTGGCCGCGCGCGAGCCGGGCGTTCAACCAAAACGGATCGCGTGTCACGCGCACATGCCGCAAGTCCGTTTCCACCTCCAGCAGCAAACGAAAAACCGTCGGGTGCAGATGCAGATTCAAGTGCCCGTTGACGTGATCGAGCGGCAGGCCCGTCGCGCGGAATTTCGCGAATTGCGCGCGGATTTCCGCGCGCAATTGCGGCTGCAAGTCGCGACGCGTGAAGTAGCGAAACCCCACGCCCACCGGGTCGTTGCTGAATTCTCCCGCCGCATTCACCAAGCCCGGAATCTCGCGCGCTGACAATGCCGCGCGTCCGCACACGAGCGAGAGATGCAGCCCCACGCCGAGCCGCGGATTTTGGCGCGCCAACGCAACCGCCGCGGCGCACGCGGCGCCGTTCACCATCAAACTGGCGGTGGTGAGAATGCCCGAGCGATGCGCGGCGATGACGGCTTCGTTGATCGAGTGCGAGCGCCCGAAATCATCCGCGTTGACGATCAATCGTCGGCGCGGCGCAGCCGCCGCAGTGCCGTCGGAGCGCCGGCTTCCAGCCGGCTCAGGCCGCTCAAACCGCGAACCGGCGGCCATGTCCAGCGTGCGGAAATGCTGCGCCAGAAATCGGGGGAAACCCCAGCGAGCAACCACAGGCACTGCCCCGCCCACGCCGTGAGCCGGCTGGAAGCCGGCGCTCCGCAAACTGCGCCGGCGCGACTCAGGGGAGGCCATAGTTCGGACTCAGCGCGCCGGTCGTGAGGCGGAACCAGGTGCGCAGAATCAGGAGGATTTTTTGCGGCTTGTTCAACCGCGTCCGGGGCGTGGTGAAGACGTTGAAATCCTTGCGCTCCAATTTCAGCAGCAGCCGCCAATAGACCGAGCCCATCAATTCCGCCGTCATCATCGAGCGCCGGTCCGCGTCCGGCAGGCTGGCGTGGGCAAGGCGATAAAACTCGCGCGCGCGCGCCGCGACGCCGCAGGCGAGGGTCGCGTAGCGTTCGGAGTATTCGCCGCGCAGAATTTCCTCGGGGCGAACGTTGCAGCGCGCGAGTTCGCTCAACGGCAGATAAATCCGCCCGCGCCCGGCGTCCTCGGCCACGTCGCGGAGGATGTTTGTCAATTGCAGCGCCTTGCCGAGATACACGGCGTAGTCGCGGCACGCCGGACTGCGGTAGCCAAAAATCTCGATGCTCAACAAACCCACGACCGAGGCGACGCGGTAGCAATATTGGTCGAGCGCCTCGTGGGTTTCGTAGCGTTGCAGATCGAGGTCCATCTCGACACCGCGGATGAGTTCCTGAAACAACGCGAGCGGCAGGCGATATTTCGCGAGGAAGGGGCGTAACTCCTGGTTCACGGGAAAGTGCGGCTGGCCGCCGGCGCACGCGGTTTGAATGTCCGCAGCCCAGCGCGCCAACTGCGCGCGGCGCGCGATCACGGGCACCGCTTCGTCATCGGCCACGTCGTCCACCTCGCGGCAAAACGCGTAGAGCGCCTGCATCGCGAGCCGTTTCTCCGCGGGCAAAAGAATGAATGCCAGCGCGAGATTGGAGGCGCTTTTCCGCGTGATGGCTTGGCTGACTTCCATGGCTCAGGGCAGTGCGGGGGGCGGGGTTCCCTCGGGACGCAGCGGCGGCAAACCGCCGACTTCCGCGAGCGTGGGATTGCGCGGGCGCTGCCCGCGTTCGCGGTGGCGTTTGCCGAAAAGCGGCTGCGCCGCCGGTTGCGTCGGCGCGCCCGCGGGACCATCGGGCGCGGCGACGCGTTTGTATTTGCGATGACGGCGGCCGGTGTTGCGCCAGATGCGCACCGCCCAGGGCACGAAGAGCAGCGTGAGACACAAGCCGCCGAAGATGATGAGGATCGCGTCGCCGGCGAGCAGCGAGGTGGATTTACCCGCGGGCAGCGGCCCGGCGGCCGCTTCGAGATCGTTCACCGGCGCCAGCAATGGAACCCAGCCGCTCATGGCGTTAAGTCTTCGCGTCGCCGTCATCCTCGGCCGCGCCCTCGACGCTGAGGTTGAGCCGCTGCATCCGATAGCGCAGCGCGTGGCGCGTCATCTTGAGCTGCTCGGCGGTCTTGTTGATGCTGAAGCGATTTCGCTCGAGGACGGTGTTGATGATCTCGCGCTCGTAGTTGCCGAGAATTTCATCCAAGCCCAGACCGGGGACGATCGTGGGGCTGTCGGCCTTGCGGAGGCGCGTTTCAAGCTGGAAGTCCGGCAGGTTGGCGGCCTGCACGGTGTCGGTGGTTTCGAGAATCACCCCGCGCTCGATGACGTTGCGCAATTCGCGCACGTTGCCGGGCCACGAGTGGCTCAGGAGTTTTTGCTCCGCGGCCTTGGACAACTGCTTGGTGGGCCGGTTGAGCGCGAAGCAGAAGTGCTGCAAAAAATGCCGGGCCAACAACGACACGTCCGCCCCGCGCTCGCGCAACGCCGGCGGGCGGAACTGCACGACGTTGAGCCGGTAAAACAAATCCTCGCGGAACTGGTTGTCGCGAATGGCCTGGATGATGTCGCGGTTGGTCGCGGCGATGATGCGGACATCCACCTTGAGTTCATCGTTGCCGCCGACGCGCGTGAACGAGCCGTCCTCGAGAAACCGCAGCAATTTCGCCTGCAACGACCGGCTCATGTCGCCGATTTCATCGAGGAAGATCGTGCCGCCGTTGGCCTCCTCGACGCGGCCGTATTTCTGTTTCAACGCGCCGGTGAAGGCACCGCGCTCGTGGCCGAACAACTCGCTCTCGAGCAGCGACTCGGGAATCGCGGCGCAGTTGATGCGGACATAATTTTTCTCGCGGCGATTGCTGAAGCCGTGGATGCACCCGGCGATCATCTCCTTGCCGGTGCCACTTTCGCCGAGGATCAGCACCGTGGCGTTGGTCGGCGCGACGGTGCCGATGAGGTGCCGCAGACTCACGATGGCCGGGCATTCGCCGATGATTTGCTCGAGCCGGTAAATCTCGCCGCTGGAGCGGGAGCGCAGCGAGACGTTTTCCTGCACGAGCCGGTAGCGCTCCGCGCAGCGCGCCACCGAGTGAATCAATTCCTCGGGCGCGAACGGCTTGGCCAGATAATCCATCGCGCCGGACTTGATGGCCTCGACCGCGAGCTTGGGCGTGGCGTAGGCGGTGATCATCAGCGTGGGCAACTGCGGCCAGCGCTGCTGAATTTTCGGGAGCAATTGATAGCCGCTCATGCCGCCCAGTTGGGCGTCGGTGATGACCATGAGAAACTCTTTTTGCTCGAGCGACTCCAGGGCGTCCTCGGCGGACTCGACCACCTCCACGCGATAGCCCTCATCGCTCAGAACGGTGCGCAGCGTCAGCCGCATGTTCTTCTCGTCATCAACCACCAGGATGGGGGGCAGGGTCGGGATCATTTGCGCATGCTCAACAAGACTTTGACCGGAAACTTTAGGATGAACGTGGCGCCCTTTCCAAGCGTGGATTCCAGTTCGATGACCCCGCCATACAATTCCACATTGTGTTTCACGATCGAAAGCCCGAGGCCGGTGCCTTTCTCCTTGGTCGTGAAATACGGCTCGAAAATCTGCCGCCGCTGGCGCTCGGGAATGCCGGGGCCGGTGTCCGCGATGCGAAAGATCACCGAACCGTCGTCGGCCTGCGTGATGTCGAGGTCGAGCGTGCCGCGCCCATTCATCGCCTCGCGGGCATTGAGCAGCAGGTTCACCAGAATCGTTTCCAAGTGCGCCCGCTGCATCAGCAACGGCGGCAGCCCGATCGCCAAATGCCGGCGGACGGTCACCTCGAACTTCGCCGCGGGCGGCAGCACCTGGGTGAGCGCATCGTCGAGCATTTGTGCGATGTCGAGCCGTTCCACGCGCCCCTCGGCGAGTTGCGCGTAACCCATCAGCTCGGTCAAAATGCGATCGGAGCGATCCACCTCGTCGCGGATCATCTGCATTTTCTCGAGCGCCCCCGAACTGTCATTCTTCAACAATCGCTGCGCGGAGAACGCCGCATTGTTGATGATCGCCAACGGGTTCTTGAGCCGGTGCGCGATCTCGGCGGCGAACCGCCCCGCCGCGGCCAACCGTTCCTGCCGCATCGCCGATTCGTGCGCCTCCTCAGCCACCTGCAAGCCGCGGTCGAACAACACCTCCACGCCGTAACAACACGCCGTCAACAGCGCCAGCAACAACACCCGCGCCAGCAACAACTGCCCCGACTGCCCCGACATCACCATCCCCGTCGGCTCCCGCCCCAGATCGATCAACACTGGCGAACTCAGCGGATCCAACTCGACAATCGACTTGTACAAACCCACCGCCGCGACATACGCACCGATGCTCAAAAAGTTCAGCAGCACCTGCGGACCCGCGACCGGAATGCTGATCGCATTGCGCACAATCAGGACCGGAAACACCCAGAACAACACGCTCTCGAAACCGCCCGTCACGACCGTCATCGCGGCGACGAACAGCGCGTCGATCAGGTTCACGATCCACGTGATGGAATTCACGAGCGAGAACGGCAGCCGGTCCATCCACAGATAAACCCCCAGCACGCCAATATTGATGATCACGTAGCCGAGCAGGAAGCGCCGCACCGGGTCCAGCGCCATGTCGCCAATCGTGTTCAGCCCCTCGAAGCTGTCGGAGAAAAAAAACTCGTACACGAAAATCGCCAGCACCGCGGCCTTCGCCGGCAACACAATGTTCCGCTCGCCAAACCGCAGCCGCTCGGCGCGCCGCACCGGATCAACCGTCGGCGTCACCAGAAAGTCCGCCAGCTTGCGGGGGGTCTGGTGATTGATGAATTCCATGACGCGTGGGCCTCCGGTCAAACCGGAGGCGACAGTAGTGCTACCGCCCTTGCCGCAATGTCCGCCACCGGCCACAACCGCCCCACGCCCTCGTAGCCGCACGACAACATTCCCGCCTCCGGCCCGATGAATTCCACGCCGCGCGCCGTGAGCGTCCGTACATTTTCCTGCGTCGCCGGATGCTGCCACATCTTCCCGTTCATTGCCGGGGCCACGAGAATTTTCGCGCGCGGATTCAGCGCGAGCGCGATGCACGTGAGCGCGTCATCCGCCAAACCGTGCGCCAGTTTCGCGAGCACATTCGCGGTCGCGGGCGCGATCAGTAAGAGGTCCGCCTCGTCCGCCAGCCCAATGTGCGCGGGCTTCCAGCCCAACTCCTCGTCATACAAATCGGTGATCACCGGATTGCGCGACAGGGTTTTGAACGGCAGCGGCGTGATGAACTTTTGCGCGTCGGTGGTCAGCACGACATGGACGGAGAAGCCCTGCTTGGTCAGCGCGCTCACCAAATCCGCCGCCCGGTGCGCGGCAATCGAGCCGGTCACGCCACAAACAATTTTTTGCGGTGGGTTCATTTCAAATGACAAATGCGGGTGCCCACGAAACACACGAAACACACGAAAAAGGAATTCGTTAAGTGGCGGGGTGGGTTCACGGAAAAATATCAACCAAGGGGCGTTTCACAAACTCGCGGCGACCCTTTGTTTTCGTGTGTTTCGTGTGTTTCGTGGGCAAGTCCGCGGTTCGGCTTCATCGAAAATCCCAGCCCCGTCCGCCCGCGGCCGCCGCCGCCGGCCTAGTCACTCAGCGGCGGGGCCGAGCGGAGTTGCCGCATTTTTTCGGCGTCAACGATCGCCTGCATCCGGCGCACATCCTCGTCGATGGACGTGCTGACCACCAGATAATCAAAATGTTTCCATTGGGCAATTTCCTGCCGCGCGTGTCCGAGGCGCTTCTGGATGACACCCGACAAATCCTGATTCCGCTTGCGCAACCGCTCCTCGAGAATCGCGATTGACGGCGGTGTGAGAAACACCGTCACCAATGCCTTTTTCAACTCATTGTCGTCCTCCGCCTGGCTCCGAATCGCCGCCGCGCCCTGCACATCCACGCTCAACAACACGTCCTTGCCCTGCCGCAGCTTGCCCAGCACCTCGGCCTTCAACGTGCCGTAGCTGTTGCCGTACACCGTCGCGTGCTCGAGGAAGTTGCCGGCCTGCACGCGCTTCAAAAAATCCCCCGCCGCGAGAAAATAATAATCCACGCCGTCGCGCTCGCCCGGTCGCGGCGCGCGCGTGGTGCAGGTGATCGCCCGCGCGAGGTTCGGGTTTTTGTGCAGCAACTTCTGGCTCACCGTGGTCTTGCCGCCGCCCGACGGCGCGGAGAGCACGAGCAGAATCGCATTCGCGGAATCGGCGCTCATGGGTGGCGTCATTCGAGGTTTTGCACCTGCTCGCGGAATTTCTCCAACTCGGTCTTCAAGTTCACCACCTCGCGCGAAATCTCGCTGCTGTTGGCCTTGGCGCCGATGGTGTTGATCTCGCGGTTCATTTCCTGCGACAGAAAATCCAGCGTGCGCCCGACCGGCTCGCCCGATTTCACGCAATCCTCGAACTGCTGGAAATGGCTCTGCAACCGCGTGAGTTCCTCCGTGATGTCCGAACGGTCCGAGTAGAAAACCAACTCCTTCAACACGCGCTCATCGTGGTCGTTCGCCAACTCGACGCCCGCCGCGCGCACCCGCTCCACCAACTGCTCGCGATAGCGCGCCTGCACCACCGGCGCGTGCGTCCGCACGATTTTCACCGCCGCCGCCAGACTCGCGATGCGCTGGCGCAAATCCGCCGCGAGATGCTTGCCCTCGCGCTCGCGCATCTTCACCAGCGCGTCCAGCGCCTTCCCCACCGCCGCCTCGACGCCCGGCCACACGGCCTCGGCATCCACCTCGCCCGCGTCGGTTTCAATCACGCCCGGCGCGCGCAAAACCGCCTCGAGCGTCACCCCGCCGGCCAGTTTCAAATCCTTCGCGAGCTGGCGAAAATCCCGCGCGTATTCCGCCGCGACCGCCGCGTTGATCCGCCCGCGATTCCCCTCCGTGCCGGCCGCGTGCAACGTGACCCGCGCCGTCACGCGTCCGCGCGCGACGCGGCTGTTGATCAAGTCGCGCACGCGCGACTCGAGCACGTCCAGTTCCCGCGGCAGGGCCAGCGAGATTTCCGTCTGCTTGCGGTTCACCGAGCTGAGTTCCACCGTGACTTTGAACCCATCCCGCGCGCACTCGCCCCGGCCATATCCCGTCATCGATTTCATCAAGCGGCGGACTATGCGAAACGGGCATTGGCCACGCGAATCCTTTTTTCCCGCACGAACGTTCGCGGGCGCATCCGCGCACTGCCCCCCCGTCGCGCCGCCGTCCCGGCGGCTCCCGGCGTTCGAACCAGCGCCGCCCCGCACTTGGGTCCGCCTGCGGCGCTGGCCGACTGCGGGTGCCGGAAGCCGCAGTGGGGCCGCGCCCCGCGCGCCTCACGGCGCGGTGCCGCCGTCGAGTTCCTGGAACGCGTCGATTTCGCGGGCGAGGCGGGCTTGATCCTGTTTGGCGAAGTCCTCCTGCGGATCGTAGAAAATGATCTGGCTGCCGTTGCCCTCGAATTCAAACGGCGCCTCGATGAGCCGCGTCAGCGCCGCGCGCACCGCGGCCTGACGCTCGGGCGGCACGAACAGCAGCAGGAATCCGCCGCCGCCCGCGCCGAGCAATTTTCCGCCGAGCGCACC
>JAYVOY010000162.1:0-9054 GCA_043757645.1 Verrucomicrobiota bacterium | reverse complement strand
AGCCTTTGGAATCCGGGCTGCCGCCGGAGCGCGCGGATGAACCCTTCGCCGGTCCACCCGACCTCACGCTGCATCGGCAACTCTCGGCGAAACGGCTCGAAGACCGCCTCGCGTTGCTGCGCGCGATTGATGGCAACGCGGCGCGTTCCGAAATCGAGGGACTCGACAAATATCACCGGCACGCGTTCGAGATGCTCTCCGGCGGCGGCGCCGGCGGGGCGTTCGATCTGAGCCGCGAGCCGTTGCGGCAGCGCGAACGCTACGGGCATCATTTGTGGGGGCAGCAGACAATTCTCGCGCGACGGCTCGCGGAGGCGGGCGTGCCGTTCACGCTGCTCAATTACACGCTCAATCAATTGCGCGGGCAGGATTGGGACACGCACGAAAACAATTTTAATTTGATGAAGGACACGTTGCTGCCGCCGATGGACCGGGCGGTCAGCGCGTTGCTGGATGATCTCGAGGAGCGCGGTCTGCTCGAGACGACGCTCGTGGCGATGTACGGCGAATTCGGACGCACGCCCAAAATCAACGCCAACGCCGGGCGCGATCACTGGGAAAAGGTGTTCACCGTTTTTCTCGCGGGCGGCGGTTTGAAAGCGGGCGTCGTGGTCGGCTCCAGCACGAAGGCGGGTGACTTGCCGCTGGAACGGCCCGTGCCGTTCAACGACGTGCTCGCGACGATTTATCACCAACTCGGGATTCCGACCGACACGGTTTTCAACGACCAGCTCGGGCGGCCAATCCCGGTGCTGGCGGTGGGCAAACCGATTGCCGAACTGATCTGAGGCTGGTGGCGCAAGGGAAATTGACGGGGTGCGGAGGGGCGCCCGATTTCACAGAGGAGTGAAAAGCCCAATTAACTTCTGCGCCGGGACGAACAACTCCCGCAAAAAAGTTGGCAAGGGAATTTGGGGCAAAGGAATTGCAACCAAAATGACAAATTCTTTTGCCCCAAATTCCTTTGCCAAAATTTTCGCTCCCACACCCTTGCCACCGTTTCTTTTTTGTCGTTGAGGCTTAAAACTCTTGACCCGTCGAGACGCGGGAAACTAAGGTCCGCCAGTCATTTTTTAAACTTTTCATGTTTGCGCAGCTTAAGAGCCTTTTCTCAAACGATATCGGCATCGACTTAGGAACGGCGAACTCCTTGGTTTACGTGCGGGATCGCGGGATCGTGTTGCGCGAGCCTTCGGTGGTTGCGATTCAGGCCGGCACCACCAACGTCTTGGCCGTCGGCGAGGAGGCCAAGCGGATGTTGGGGCGCACGCCCGGCAACATCGTGGCCATCCGGCCCATGAAGGACGGCGTCATCGCGGACTTCGAGATCACGGAGGCGATGCTGCGGTATTTCATCCAGAAGGTTCACCACCGGAAATTGATCGCGCCGCGCGTCGTCGTGGCCGTGCCCTCGGGCATCACCGAGGTCGAGCGCCGGGCGGTGAAGGACTCCGTGACGCACGCCGGGGCGCGGGAGGTTTATTTGATCGAGCAGCCGATGGCGTCGGCCATTGGCGTGGGCCTGCCGGTGCAGGAACCGGCGGGCAACATGATCGTGGACATCGGGGGCGGCACCTGCGAGATCGCGATCATCTCGCTGGCGGGGATCGTTTTTTCGCACAGCTTGCGCGTCGGCGGCGATGAGTTTGACGAGACCATCGTGGCCTACATGAAGCGTGCCTACAATTTGCTGATTGGCGAACGTACGGCGGAAGAAATCAAGATCCGGATTGGATCGGCTTACCCGCTGGAACAAGAATTAAACATGGAAACCAAAGGCCGCGACCTCGGAACCGGCCTTCCGAAAACCATCACCATCCGGTCGGAAGAAATTCGTGACGCACTGAAAGACCCTCTGAATAGCATTTTGGAATCCATCCGCCTGACCCTGGAACGCTGTCCCCCCGAGTTGTCGGGCGACCTTGTGGACCGGGGCATTGTCATGGCCGGCGGCGGCGCGTTACTGCGCGGCATCGACCGGTTGGTGGCCAAGGAAACCGGCCTGCCGGTTCACATCGCGGATGATCCGTTGAGCGCCGTTGCCGAAGGCACCGGGCGTGTTTTGCAAGAGCTCCAGTTTTTGAAGCGCGTGGCCTCCTCCAGCCAGTCTTGATCCTCTCGTGCGTTCGCCCGTTCGGTAACGGGTGAACATGTTCAAACGGCCGCATTACGTCGCGTCCGCGTTTGTCGTCCTGCTGGTGGTTGGGCTGCTCAACCTGCCCCAGTCGGCGTCCGCGCGGCTGAAGCTCGCCATCAGCGGGCTGTACCTGCCCCTGTTCGGGCTGGTTGGCATTTTTCAATCCGCGTCGCACCGCTTCTCCGACGCCCTCACGCCGCGCCAAACGCTCACCGAGGAACTCGCGCAACTCCGCCGGGAAAATCAGGAACTCCAGGCCCGCCTCCACCAGGAGCAGGAGCAAAATCGCGCCAATGTCCAGTATCGCGAAATGCTCGGCTTCGCGAAAACCGCGCCGTGGAAAATGAAGGCCGCGCGCGTCATCGGCCGCGACCCGGCGAATTGGTGGCGCACGCTCCACATCGACCTCGGCACGCGCGACGGCCTGCGCCCGAACCTGCCGGTGATTTGCGCCGAGGGTTTGGTCGGGCGCATCGAGTCGGTGGGGTTCAATCGCTCGCAAGTCGTTTTGCTCGGTGATTCCGCCTGTCGCGTCGCGGTGCTCGTGAGTGAAACCCGCGAACACGGCGTGCTCGTGCCCGGCTCGACCAGTCAACTCGACCAGACGCTCGTCGATCTGAAATTCCTGCCGCGCAACAGCCAGGTGCAACCCGGCGCGAGCGTCGTCACGAGCGGACAAGGCGGAATTTTCCCCAAGGGAATTCCGGTTGGAACCGTCGGCGACATCCGCCAAGTCGGCTACGAATTGTACACCGCAGCCCGCGTGAAACTCGCGGTGGACCCGAGCCGCGTCGAGGAAGTGTGGGTGATTTTCTAATGAGCCTGATTCACCTCACCGCCATTTTGCTCGCCGCGTTTCTCGCCGCATTTTTCGGCGCGGCTGTGAATCCGCTTTCGACGTGGCTGCACGCACAGATTGATTTTCTGCCCGCCGTGATGATGTTCGCCGCGCTCACCTCCAACCTCACGGCGGTCACACTCACCGCGTGTCTCGGCGGGCTGTGGCAGGATTCACTCTCGGTGAATCCGCTCGGCATCAGCATCCTGCCGCTGTTCCTCGCGGGCCTCATCGTTCACCGCTCGCAGGAACTCATCCTGCGCGACCAGCCCTTCGCACAATTCGCCGTCGGCCTCGGGGCCAGCGCGTTCGTCCCGTTTCTCGCGGTGCTGCTGCTCTACACGCTGGGCCGCCAGCCGATTGTCGGCTGGGGTTCGCTCTGGCAATGGTTCGTCGTCTCGCTCATCGGTGGCGTCGCGACGCCGATAATTTTTTGGGCGTTGGGCGGCTTCACTTCCTCGCTCACGCATCCGCTGGCTCACGAAATCCGCCATCGTCCCGACCGCACCACCCGGCGTGGCTGAAATTAAATGCTGATCCTCGACCAACTCCGAAAATCCGACCGCCCGTTGCAGGTGCTGTCGGGCGGCGTGTTGGCCGGCATGGTGATCCTCCTGAGCGGCCTCTGGTATGTGCAAGTCGCCTCGTCGCAACGTTACGTCGAGACGATGCGCAACCAGTCTTTCCGCAGCGTGCGCATTCCCGCCGTGCGCGGACAAGTCCTCGACCGCAACCGCCAGCCGCTCGCGGAGAGCCGACCCAACTACAATCTCAATCTCTACCTCGAGGAACTGCGCGAACATTTTCAGCGCAAGTGGGGCGAGATTCGGCCCGCCGTCAAACTCACCCGCGCCGCGCGTCTCGAACTCGAACAGCGCGGACGCTTCCTCGTCGTGAGCAATCTTGTCGCGCAGATGAACACCTTCCCGCTCGAACTCCCCGAGGTCACGGAAGCGCAATTGCACCGGCACTTCACCAACAAACTCGCGCTGCCGATGGCGTTGATGGAAAACCTCAGTCAGGAACAAGTCGCGCGGTTCATGGAGCAAGGCGGCGGTCTTCCCGGCCTCGAAGTCGAGACGATGCCAGTGCGCCTGTATCCGCAGGCGACCGTCGCCGCGCACATTCTCGGCTACCTGAATCGCGACAATAGTTCCGCCGAGGACGAGGAGGCTTTTTTCAATTACCGCCTCCCCGATTACTCCGGCAAAGCCGGTCTCGAAGCCGTCTTCGATCGCGCCCTCCGCGGGCGCGCGGGCGTGAAAAACATGCTCGTGAACAACCTCGGCTACCGCCAATCCGAGGAACTCGTCACCCCCGCCGAGCCCGGCCACAACATCGTCCTCACCCTTGATCTCGAAATCCAGCGCGAGGCCGAGCGCGCACTGCACGGCCAGCGCGGCGCCGTCGTCGTGATGGACCCACACAGCGGCGATGTCCTCGCGCTGGTCTCCGCGCCGAGCTTCGATCCGAACTCGTTCATCCCGCGCATGACGCAGAAGGAATGGGAACGCCTCGATGACGAAACGCTGCGGCCGATGATCAATCGCGCGACGCAGGAGCGCTACCCGCCCGGCTCGATTTTCAAGATCATCGTCGCCCTCGCCGCACTCGACGCGGGCACGCTGCATCCACACGAATCCCTGAACAACCCCGGCTTCTATCAACTCGGCAAGCGCCGGATTCACGACACCGCGCGCCCCGGCGATTACGATTTCATCAAGGCCTTCCTCGCCTCGAGCAATCATTACTTCATCACGCAGGGCTTGCGCTGCGGCATCAAACGCATCGTCGGAATGGGCAATCGTTTCCATCTCGGCGAAGTCACCAGCGTCCTCCCGCGCCAGGAGGTCGAGGGCGAATTCCCCACGCTGCAACAAGTCAGCCACGCGTGGTCCGATGGCGACACCGCGAACCTCTCGATCGGCCAGGGACCGATCACCGTCACGCCGATCCAAATGGCGGTGATGACCTCGACGATCGCCAATGGTGGCAAGGTGATGTGGCCGCGCCTCGTGAAGAGCATCGAGCCGCCCGAATTTCGACCCGACGATCCGCGCACGGATTTTCCCGCGGCCCGCGTCCGCGAGGAACTCAATGTCAATCCGCAGCATTTGAAGCTCCTTCGCGAGGCGATGCGCGCCGATGTCGATGATCCGCGCGGCACCGGCCGTCGCGCCGCCGTTCCCGGAATGGGCGTCTGCGGCAAGACCGGCACCGCCGAGGTCAAGCAAGGTCACCAGCGCGTGGATCAAATCACCTGGTTCGTTTCTTTCGCGCCCTTTGAAGACCCGCGCTACACCGTGGTCGTGATGATCGAGAGCGGCGTCTCCGGCGGCTCCTCGTGCGCGCCGGTCGCCGAACAGATTTACCGCTTCCTCAAGAACTACGTCCCGGGTGCTGCCAAGGAACGCAAAACCCTCGCCGCTGCGGGAGGCACGCCATGAACCGCAGCCACGCGCGCAACCTCCTCGCGGAGTTCGACTGGCTGCTTTTCGTGGCCCTCGCCGGCCTGATGATCGTCGGCGCGCTGTTCATCTACAGCGCCACGATGGTCAACGCCGCGACCGCCAGCGCGCCGTTTTACGCGCAACGCTGGTTTCGCCAAGTGGCCTTTTGGTACGGTGGCGGCCTCGTGTGCGCCGGGCTGGTCGCCGCGGTGAGTTACCATCGCCTCACCCGTTTCGCGCTCGTTTTTTACTGGGCCAACATCGTCTTCCTGATCGGCGTGTTGATCCCCGGCATCGGCTCGATGCGTTACGGCGCGCGCCGCTGGATTGATCTCGGCTTCTTCCAATTCCAGCCGTCCGAATTCGCCAAACTCGCGCTCATCCTCGCGCTCGCGCACTACCTCAGCCGACCCAGGGATGAACTGCGCGACGTCCGCGTTTTCCTCAAGGCCCTCGCGATGATCGTGCTGCCGTTCGTGCTCGTGCTCAAGGAGCCCGACCTCGGCTCCGCGCTGCTGCTGCTCCCCGTCGGGCTGGTGATGATGTTTGTCGCCGGCGTGCCGGGACGTTTTCTTTCCTACTTGGTGGGCGGCGCGGCCCTCGTGGTTTCCCTGCTGCTGGTGGACGTTTTGTTCGCGCCGCCGGAGTGGCAGATCAAGTTGGAGGATTATCAACGCCGCCGGCTGTTGGTTTTTTTCGGCCGCGAAACCCGCGGCGGAGATTCGTACAACGTCCGGCAGGCGCTCATTTCGGTTGGTTCCGGTGGGCTGACCGGCAAAGGCTGGATGCAGGGGACGCAAAACGCCCTCGGCTACCTGCCGCGAGCCGTGGCTCACAATGATTTCATCTTCTCCGTCATTGCCGAGGAGAGTGGATTCGTGGGCAGCGTGATCGTGATCACGCTGTACACGGTGGTTCTGTTCGTGGGCATTCGAATTGCCAGCGAGGCGCGCGATCGCCTCGGCAAACTTCTGGCCACGGGGGTCGTCACCCTCCTCTTCTGCCACGTCTTCATCAACATCGGCATGAACATCCGGTTGATGCCCGTGACGGGCGTGCCACTGCCGCTGCTTAGTTATGGCGGATCCTCAGTGCTCTGCTCGTTGATCGCCGCGGGCCTCCTCCAAAACGTCCACATCCATCGCAGGTCGTCCTAACACCCGCACAAAAATTCCTATGAGTGATCGAAATTTCTCCCGCCGTCGCGGCCCCCAACGTTTCCGCCCGCCGGGCGGCCTCACCCCCAAAGTCCAACCCCGCTCCACCGAGCGCGACGCCACCGCGGCCCGTGCCGAGGCGATGGGCGGCAAAACCACCGACGAACAAGTCTTCGCCCGCGACCGCCATCAGGGCGAGATTGACCGCGCTGAAAATCTCGCCGCCGGCCTGCCCGCCGAGGGCGAGCATCGCCACGACACCGCGCGCGAGTCCGAGTCCAGCGCCGGCGGACGCGACCGCGAATTCCGCGAACCCAATCGCGAGACCGAGGACGACAGCCCCGATGATCCGTCCTTCAAGCCCGTCACCGTTCCTGACAAACCGCAAGGCATCGTCGAGACCATTCGCAACGCCGCCTCGAAGGTCATGCACCGCGTGCGCAAGTTGATGAAACCCGAGAAGAAAGTTCACAAGGAAGTCATCATCAACGCCGAAACCCTCGAGACCCGCGTCGCCGTGCTCGAGGACGGCAAGCTCGAGGAATTCACCATCGAACGCACCGAGGAGGAACGCCTCGTCGGCAGCATTTTCAAAGGCAAAATCAAAAACCTCGAGGACGGCCTCAAGGCCGCCTTCGTGGACATCGGCTTCGAGAAAAACGCCTTCCTTCACTATTGGGACATCGTTCCCAGCAACCTCGACAGCGGCGTCGAAGTCGTCGAACGCGAGAACACCAAACGCCGCGAACGCCCGCGCATCACCCACAAGGACATCCCGCGCCTCTACCCGCCCGGAGCCGAAATCATCGTCCAAGTCACCAAGGGACCCATCAGCACCAAAGGCCCGCGCATCACCACGCACCTCGCGCTGCCCGGACGTTATCTCGTGCTGCTCCCCAACTCCGATCAATGCGGCATCTCCCGCAAAATCGAGAACAACGAGGAACGCCAGCGCCTCAAAAAAATCGTCCGCAGCCTCACCATTCCCGACGGCATGGGCGTCATCATCCGCACCGTCGGCGAGGGCCAGCAAGCCCGCTACTTCGTGCGCGACCTCGCCCTCCTCCTTGAGGAATGGAAACAAATTCAGGAACGCATGGCCAAACAACCCCTGGCCACCTGCGTCTTCCAGGAACCCGACCTCGTCGAACGCACCGTCCGCGACTTCCTCACCGAGGACGTCGAGCGCATCGTCATCGACAGCCAGCAGCAATACGACGGCATGAGAGAGATGATCAGCCGCATCTCCAAACGCTCCATGTCCAAGGTGAAATTGTACGCCGAATCGCAGCCCATCTTCGACCGCTTCAACATCACCCGCCAACTCAACAGCGCCTTCGCCCGCCAAGTTCACCTCAAGAGCGGCGGCTACATCGTCATCGACGAAACCGAGGCCCTCGTCGCCATCGACGTCAACACCGGCAGCCACAAAGGCAGCAAGGACCACGACTCCACCATCCTCAAAGTCAACTGCGAGGCCGCCGACGAAATCTGCCGCCAACTCCGCCTCCGCAACATGGGCGGCCTCATCGTGCTCGACTACATCGACATGAAAGCCGGCCGCGACCGCGCCCAAGTCGCCCAGCGCATGAAAGACGGTCTCCGCCGCGACAAGGCCAAGACCCACATCCTTCCCATCTCGCAGCTCGGCCTCATGGAAATGACCCGCCAGCGCCAGACCGAGAGCGTCCGCTCCGCCATCCTCGACGACTGCCCCTACTGCGTTGGCCGCGGCAAGATCAAAAGCTCCGTCACCATGAGCGTCGAAATCCAGCGCAAACTCAGCGAAATCCTCAAACGCCGTCAGCGCGACGAAAGCGATTTCCAACTCAAGATCATCGTCCACCCGACCGTCCTCGAACGCCTCCGCAAGGACGACGAGAAGATCCTCATCGAGATGGAAAAACGATACTTCGGCAAACTCTCCTTCCGCGCCGAACCCGCGATGCACCTCGAACACTTCAAAATCATCAACGCCCTCACCAACGAGGAACTCGTCTCCTCCCAAACGAACGGGCAGTAAAGAATCGGGAACCGCGCCCAATCCTGTCGCTCTTTTCACGACCCATCCTTGTAGGAGTCGAGGTAACGAGACTCTGACCACTTTTCGCCACCAGCCCGCGCGCGTCCAAAGCCACCACAGGGAACCTAAAAGCCGCCATTGACTGGCCGCCAAAAAGCACCAAAGGCGCAAAAACCAGCACGGATTTCGCGGTTTTGAACCGTGCTGCCCATTCACCCGCCGAGGGAAGAAAAAGAACCTCGACTTGGTGCTGTAAATGCCTTTGTTTTGTGCCTTTTGCGCCTCTTTGTGGCTGTTTCAACTGCGGAAGTTAGGGTTCAGCTCGATTCGGCATTGCCCTGTCCGCAGCCTATCCCCAAACTCCCCGCCCTATGTCGAGTGTTCGCAGACAGTATCCGTTTCAGTTGATCGAGCCGAAGTGGCAGCGGCTGTGGGAAGCGCAGCAGGCC
>JAYVOY010000161.1:0-9069 GCA_043757645.1 Verrucomicrobiota bacterium | reverse complement strand
TGGCACCACGCTGCGGCTTCCTTCGGGAAAACGGATTTCAGCGGGCCAAATTCCGCACCGCGCTTCAAAGCCAGCACGCCCGCGTCGGACACTTCATCTGCCAATGCTTTGGTCAGAAACTCCCGCTGTTCCGCCGGAGTCCGGCCTTGAATCGCGACTGGCAGGAAGACGGTATCCAGCAGTTCGGAGCTGTTCGGATTCGCAAGGGCGGAAGCGAATTTCGCAAGAGCTTGCGAAGCCGAGCGGCGGGGCTGGTCCTGCTGTCGGTATAAAACTCCTCCCAACGCGGCCAATGCCAGCGTGACAAGTATGATGACGCGCCTTTTCCCTTGCCTCATATCAAGATTCGACGCTACGGGGAGCGACGGAAGGCAACAAGGAAATTAGCGCGAAGGTTGCGCGGCTGGTGCGCTGCTTTGGAACGTCCAGTGACGAGTACCTGAGCCGTAACTATGCAGTCGGCGGAGCGCCGCCGTCTCGGCGGCCCCCGGCGCGAGGAATCCGCGAGGGCATGCACACTTCATCGGTTGGTTCACCATTCAGTGAGCATTTTGCGCCGCCAAAAATTCGCGCTTCCGCCCCGTTTGGACGCTGTGAGCCGCCGAGACGGCGGCGTTCCTACTGCATCGTTACGGCTGAACGCGCGCCGCGCGGAATGAGGTCAGAGTCTCGTCACCTCGACTCCCATAAAATGAAGGGGGGCGGATTATTTTCCGCCCCCCTTTTGTTTTCCAACCTCCGCCCGTTCACCCGCCGGGCGGCCTTGCGGAAATTTCTTGCTCCACCGCCAGCGCGTTCAACTCACGGCTGGAGGCAATGCTCGAAGACGTAGTTGCCCAACTTCGCGCCGGTGCGCAGGCCCTCTTTGTTGGCGGCCATGAAATGGATGCCGCCGTAAATGCGGCTCATGCCCGCCTCACTGGCCGCCTGACTGAACGAATGGAAGGTGCGCGTCACGGCAACCCCTTCCGACGCGGCGGCAAACGTCACGCGATCCGTGTGGAAAAACCGCGCGAGCACCGTGGCCGCCGCGCCACTGAACGTGCTGTGACCCGAGATGTATTCGGGAAACGGCGGCGTAACCAACAGCGGCAACCAGGTGGCGTCCCTCTCCGTCGCGGCGTTGCGATCCGTGTCGGCGTTGCGAATCGCCGTGATCGGACGCCAGTAGTTGAACGCGTACTTCGCGTCCCACGCCACAATCCCCGCGTCGGCCAGCGAAAGATTCAGCAGCGCGAAGAGGCGCGCGTTCTGGTCTTGATTCAAGTGCCGTGGCTTGGAGACGTCCTGCGCGATCACGTTCCAATGTCCCGGCGGCGTCACCGTGCCCGCGCCGTCCGCCCAGAAATTCGCGATCAAGGTTTGCTCCGCCGTGCGCGCGGTGCTGTTGGTCGCGCCAACGCGTTTCGTGAGATTGAAATCCGCCGCGAACGCCGCGCTCTCGATCACCGGTGGCGCGGGCGGACGGAACTGCGCGCCGCTGTGCATCACGAAACACGCGACCTGCGGCCACTGCGGCAGCAGCGCGGGCTTGAGTCCCGGCAGCGTCGGCACCCAGTCGCCGGGATTCGTGCCGGGCGTGTAAGGCACCGTGGCCGCCGCGCCGTCATTGGCGCGTGCGGCGAGAATTGTGCGCGCCACGTTCTCGCCCCACGCCACGCCGGCCTGGCGCGCGCGGTCATTCGGCAATTCCGCCAGCGCGTTGGCGAGGTAAGTGTCGAAGTCTGCGGCCCCCGCCGGATACAGCGTCGCCAAAACCTTGTGCGCCGCGGCGGAAATGGCCGCGTCCTCCGAGGCGTGGGCCGCCGCACGGGTCTTCACCAGATAGGATCGGAAATGGCGTTCGTGCGGCTGCTTCACGCCGTTGACCGCATCAAAAATCGACGCGTGCAAAATGGCCAGATTGCGTGCGGCCACGGGCGGCGCGGTCTTCTCGGTCTTGATCGCGTGCAGCGCGACGGTGTTCCAGTCGAGCACGAGATCCGCGCTGGCATTGAGGGACGCGCTGAGAATCGTGACGGCGACGGATTGGACGAGGGTGCGGGTGTTCATGGATGACGACGAGTCGATGCGATTGCGGTGGATTCGGTTTGAGACGGCGATTGCTTTTGGCGCGAACGGCGGAGGTCAGCGCCGGGTGCGGATCGGCAAGCATTCCGAAGTTGCCGGACTCTTCAGCCCTGGCTGGGACGCTCCACCTCCTTGATTGTTCCGCATTGAAACCCGGCGCGACCTGCCGCCCGTCCAAACTCTGGACACCACTTATTTAACACGAGAAATGCGCGGCGATTTTTCCGTGGGACGAGCCTCAAAGTTCTTGGGGTGAAGTGCTCTGGCAGCGGGGTGAAGTGCGTGGGAACCCTACGAACAAATCCACAACTGTCCGCAGTTCTGCGGCGCGATCCTGACACAACCGTTCACGCCGAGCCGGTGCTCGGCGCTCCGCCGCGGATCGTCCCCCGATCTTCCTCCCCTCCGCCTCACCCCTTCGTCGCATTCAGTGTCGCAATCGCCTCGGACAACAACCCCAGCGCCTCGCTGCGCGGCACCGCGCCGACCAACTTTTTTTCGTGCTGACTGTTCACCACCGGCACATTGCGCAACTCGCTCGCGAGCAGCGTGGGCAGCGCCTCCAGCAGCGATTGCGACGGCGTCAGACACGCCGGCACCGGCCGCATCACATCCGCCGCGATCACCGCGGCGAGTTCTTCACCCGCTTTCAAAAAATCCTTCAAGTCGTGCAAGCCCACCACGCCCACCAACCGGCCCGCGCCATCCACGACCGGCAGAAAATTATACGTGGACGTCAGAAACCGCTCCCCGATTTCCGGCAGGCGCGTGTGCTCCCGCAACGGCGGCACCGGTGCGCGCATCAGCTCGCCGACCGTCCGCTGCGTGGCCGCGCCCACCTGCAAATTGTCCCGCTCCTCCGCCAGTCCCCTGGCCCGCAGCGGTGCCGTGTAAATCGAATCCCGGTGCAGCCGGCTCGCCACGAGCGAGCTGACCGCGCACGCCAGCATCAGCGGCGGCACCAGCGAATAATCGAGCGAGATTTCAAACACGATGATCATCGCCAGCAGCGGCGAATGCGTCGTCGCCGCGAGCACCCCGCCCATTCCCACCAGCGCGAAGGCCCACGTCGGCAGCGCCATGCCCCAGCCGGTTTCGTGAACGATTCCGCCAAACATGCTCCCCACCGCCGCGCCGAGAAACAGCGTCGGCGTGAACACCCCGCCCACCGTGCCCGAACCGACACTCGCGACTGTCGCGAGCAACTTCGCGAGCAACAGCGCCGCGAGAAATTTCAACGGCAACGACTCGTTCAAAATCTGGGTCGTCACCGCGTGCCCGTTGCCCCACACGTCGGGAAATTCCACCGCGATGATTCCCACCACCAAACCCCCCAGCGTCATCCGCACGTAACCCGGCACCGGCACGCGCTGAAACGCCGCCTCGCCCCACCGCAGTGATTTCAAAAACAACGCCCCCAGCACGCCCGCCACCAGCCCCAGCAACAAAAACCACGGCAACTGCGACAACCGCGTGAAATCAAACCCCGGCACGCGATACAACGGCGCGATCCCAAAAAAACTCCGCGACAGCACCGACGCCACCACCGACGAAAACACCAGCGGCCCGAACAAGTGCATCGAGAAATTCCCGAGCACCACCTGCGCCGCGAACACCGCCCCGCCAATCGGCGCGTTGTACGCCGCCGCGATTCCCGACGCCGCCCCGCACGCCACCAGCAGCCGCAGCCGATACGGCTGCCACCCCGACACGCGCCCCCACGCCGAGGCGAGCGTCGCCGTCATCTGCGTGATCGCGCCCTCGCGCCCGATCGACGCGCCGGTGCCCAAACTCAGCAGCGACGCGAACGATTTCACCAACCCCACGCGAAACGGCAGCCGCCCGTCCCCCGCGACCACCACCTCGAGCAAATTCGTCGAGAAGCGTTCGCCAAAATGTTTCAGCCCGCGATGCAGCACCAAGCCCGCCAGTAGCGCGCCGGCGACCGGGGCGACCAACCGTTGCCAACCCGCCAAGTGATGCGCGATCTCGGTCAAATCCCCCGTCGCTCCCAACGCCAGATGTTTCACCGATTCGAGCGCGAGATAAAAAACCAGATTCGTCACCGCCCCCAGCACGCCCACGACGCCCGCTAACAACAGATGAAATGCCTCCTCGCTAAAAACAATCCGCTCCCGCAACGCCAGCGCCTGCCGCCACTTCCGCCGCAACAAAACCCGCCCCGCACTCACCATCCGCGCCACCGAATTCCCGGCTGAATTCACGGCCCCACCCTGCCGCGCCGCGTCCGTATTGACGAGCCTCAACTCCGCGCCGCACTCACCGGAAGCGAATTCCCGAGGGTGGCCCAAGCGATCGGTCAGGCGCGTGGCGGCTTAACCGTAACGATGCAGTCGGACCGCCGCCGTCCCGGCGGCTCACCCCGTCCAAACGGGGCGAACGCGCGGATTTTCCCCCGTCCAAAAGGCTCACTGAATAGGGAGCCAAAAGCTCGCGAACAATCTGCCCCCTCCGACTTTCCCACGCCGTGAGCCGCCGGGACGGCGGCGGTCCGCCCATTGCATCGTTACGGCTTAAACTTGATACGGCACGCGGATTCCGGCGTCGCGGGCCGGGAAATCCTTGGTGTTCCGCGTGACGAGGATGGCTCCCAGTTCTTTGGCGCTCGCCCAAATGAGTGCGTCCGGCAGTTTCAGTCTGTGCTGGCGTCGGAGTTTCACCGCGCGTTCGGCCACGGATTTCTCCCACGGTTTCACTTGGAACCACGCCAGAAATTCCCGCGTGACCGCCTCTTCTTCGGCATCGTCCGCACCCACCATAACCTCCATCCACGTCACGATGCTGATGGAAATCTCCTCATACTTCTCGAACTCGCGGCGGGCGGCAGCGACGCCGTTCAGATAATCCACGAGGATGTTCGTGTCGAAAACGGCCTTCATCACTTCCCCCATTCCGCCCGCAGCCGGCTTTCATATTTCAGGGCGTCGATCCGCTTCTTTTTCCACAGACCGAAGGCACTGCGCCCTTTGCCAGTCTGCGTTTGCTTGAGGTAAGCCCCGACGGCGCGGCGAATGGCTTCCGCGCGCGACACGTTTTCCCGGGCGCAGAAATTCCCCAGCGCCTCCAGTTGTTCGTCCGGCAGTTCAATGATCGTTCTCACGGCGTCATCATCTACCGTCATCATCGATTTCCAGCAAGAAGTTGATCTCGGAGCCAGGGTGAAGGTGGGTCTCCGGGCGGGAGATTGTGAAACGAAACCCCCGCCGATCGACCGGGCGAGGCAAAGCGCGCCCGGGGGCCACGCACTCCGTGACGCCAACGCGCCGGTGGGCGGAGCCTGGCGGCGCGCAAATGCCCTGGCGTGCGGTGGCCCTCCGCTGCTTTTGGAAACGCCGACCTGCCGACGCCACCCATGGACCGTGGCCGACACTCATGCGCCCGATGGATTCCAAATCCAAGTTTGACGGAATCCTTTCGCGCGCCAAAGTGGAGGCGTGAAAACGACGATTGATATTCCTGACACCGCGCTGAGAGAAGCCCTCCGCCACACCGGCGCGAAGACCAAGCGGGATGCCATTGTCACCGCCGTCGAGGAGTTCAACCGTCTCCGACGGTTGGAGGAACTGGCCGAGCGTCTGCACGGGTCCTGCCCCGGCTTCATGTCGCAGGCCGACCTGCGCCGGATGCGCGAGGACAACAAATGGGAGGCCGCCAAGTGAAGTTGGTGGACGCCTCAAGCTGGATTGAATTTCTCCGCGGCCGCACCAGCGAACCGAGCCTGCGCGTCAAAGCCCTGCTGTCGCAGGGGCGCGCGGCGTGGTGCGAATTGACACTTGTGGAGTTGTGGAACGGCGCCCGCGGCCAGACGGAAATGGGCGTGCTCAAAGCCTTGGAGAACGAAGTCCACCTTTGCCCGATCGCGGAACCGGCCTGGGCGCACGCCCGCGAACTCGCCCGCCGTTGCCGCGCCAAAGGCCTCACGATCCCCACGACCGACATCGTCATCGCCGCTTGCGCGTCCGTTCACAAACTCGAACTCGAACACTGCGACGCGCATTTTGATGCCGTGTTGCCGCTGGCGAAATTACTCTGACCAATTCCATGAACCACACCCTTCCGGCAACAACGAACTTACGCAGCACGAAGTGCCGCCATTTCTAGCCGAAAGTTCGAGCACTCTTCTAACGCAGCTACGGTGCAGTCTCTCGTTCCCGAAAATGAACCTCGACCCCGCGGATTTGAATCGTCGCGTCGCAAAAGCGGTGACCACTTATTGGCGGACCCGCCGGCGCCAATCCACCAAACAAGGCGCGTCCGGACAGAAGGATCAAGGCGCTCGCAGTGCCGTGACGGGCGGTGCGCAGATGGATGGGTTTATCAACCTGTTGACGGGGTTGATCGAGGAATCTGGCATCAAGAGTCGGCACATCTTCCACAACACGGCACTGGAGTTGCCCGGCTTTTTTCGCCCGACGAAAGAATGGGATTTGCTCGTGGTTCGTGATGAACAACTGATCCTCGGCTTGGAGAGCAAATCGCAAGTCGGTCCGTCATTCGGGAACAACTTCAACAATCGCACCGAGGAGGCGATGGGGAGCGCGATGGATTTATGGACCGCGCATCGCGAGGGCGCCTACCGGAAAACGATTCGTCCGTGGCTCGGTTACATCTTCGTGCTCGAGGATTGTGAAGCCTCGCGCCGCCCCGTGAAGGTTAAGGAGCCGCACTTCAAAGTTTTCCCGGAATTTGTCAACGCGTCGTACGCCCGGCGCTACGAATTGTTCTGTCGGAAACTTGTGCGCGAGGGGCACTACAGCGCGTCGGCGTTTCTCCTGTCCGAGCCGAAAACGGGAATCAAAGGGGCGTTTACCGAACCGGCGCCAGACCTGGCCTTCCTCGAATTCGCGAAATCACTTACGATTCACGCCTCGGTTCACCGCGACTAACCAAATGACACCCGCCGCCCTCAATGGAGAAGTCTCCACCACGCACCGCCTCTACCAAGGCGACGCCCGGAGCTTTCCCTATCTTGCGGATGGTTCCGTGCATCTCGTTGTCACGTCGCCGCCCTATTGGAAGTTGAAGCGCTACAACGATGGCCCCGGACAAATGGGCCACATTCAGGACTACGAGGAGTTTCTCGACAATCTGCGGCGCGTGTGGACGGAAGCCTATCGCGTGCTCGTGCCCGGCGGACGACTCGTGTGTGTCGTGGGCGATGTCTGCCTCTCGCGCAAGGAACACGGGCGGCACGTGGTGGTCCCGTTGCACGCGGATATATGCGTGATCTGCCGCAAACTCGGCTTCGACAATCTCAACCCGATCATCTGGCACAAAATCTCCAATGCCGCGTTCGAGGCGAACACGAGCAGCAAATTCCTCGGCAAGCCTTACGAGCCAAACGCCATCGTGAAGAACGACATCGAGTTCATCCTGATGCAGCGCAAACCCGGCGGGTATCGCCAGCCCACCGAGGAACAGCGTCGCCTCAGCATGATTCCCAAGGCCGAGTTCAACGAATGGTTCCGCCAGATTTGGAGCGTCACCGGAGCGTCCACGCGGGAACATCCCGCGCCGTATCCACTCGAACTCGCGACGCGCCTCGTCCGGATGTTTTCGTTTCACGGCGACACGGTTCTCGACCCATTTTGCGGCAGCGGCACGTCGATGCTCGCGGCGATGAAGTGGAACCGGAACAGCATCGGCATCGAGATTGATGCGGACTACTGCCGCCTGACCGCGCGCCGGATGCACGACGAGAATCAAAACCTGTTTTCCGCCTCGAGCTTCGAGTGCAAACCCGCCCCGGGAACTTTCGAACCCGCGGGCGTTTTGAGCGAACCTGCGGTTCCCTACGAGGTCGCGACGCCGCGGGCGAAGAAGAAGGTATTGAAATGAGCGCCGCCCTGAACCGGCTCAAGCAATCCGGTGGTTTCGGTGCCGCACCCGCTGAACAGGCAAGCCGACTCGCCTTACCCGCCAGCGTCCGCTAGAGTTTTTCCCATGCTGCGACCGGGACATGTCAGATTGCCGAAGGACGAGGCCGCCGAGGCCGAACGGGCGGCGGGCTTCGCGCGCAAACAGGCGTGGAAGGCGCTCCCCGGCAATCGCTACACGCCGGAGGAATTGCGCGCGATGAGCGAGAGCTTGGGAGAACTGACCATCCGCACTGTCGAGCGAAAACGTCGCGTGATGCACATCGCCTGAAGATGGCCCTCCCGAAAATCTACGACTGGGAGCGGGTGCGCGCGGCGTTGCAGTTGCTCGCCGCCCGGTTTCCCGGCGACTTCCCCGCCTGGGTTCTCATCGGCGGTGGCGCGAGCTGGTTTTATCGCGAATCGCTCCGACGCGCGAACGATCCGGATTTTCCGGCCCCGGCCTGCACGGCGGAGGAGGAACAAAACTGGTTGAGCAAGGACGTGGATTTCATGGGGCTGACCGAGGCCGAGGCCGTGGGACTGTTGCAGTCGCCGTTCAAGCCGGAGACGCACACGATTTCGTTCGAGGGGTTGGAAGTGGATTTTCTGGAGGAAGGCCTGCGGCTGACGATGCGCGACGCGATCAACAGCGTCCGCGAGGTTCGGACCGGCGATTTTGTCTTTCATGTGCTCGCGCCGGAAATGCTTTTCATGGAGAAATGCGCGTTGGTGGCGAACAAACAGCGCCCGCAGGATCGGCTGCATCGCGCGGCGCTGGCCCAGTTTCTCAAATATGAGTTTTGCACGGACCTCGAAAAACCGGAAACACTCGACGGCGACGACTGGGTGTTTCGCGCGCGTGAAGTGAAGACGGTGGACCTCAAGTTTTTTGTGAACGACACGCGGTTCAACGAGCGGCTGGCGCGCGCGATTGCGGGATTGAACCCGGTCACTCACAAGCGAATCAAACACTGGGCCAGGCATCATTTGCCCGGTTTTACGGAATAATTTCTCATGAAAGTCACCCTGAACTGGCTCAAGCAATACGTGGATTTCAACGGGTCGCCCGAGGAATTGGCGGAGCGGCTCACCATGCTCGGTCTCGAGGTCGAGGGCGTGC
>JAYVOY010000160.1:0-9091 GCA_043757645.1 Verrucomicrobiota bacterium | reverse complement strand
TTTGCATCGGCTTCCTGATTTCCAAATCGCCTTCGCCTTACGCCGCCTTCCCGTACGTCGGTTCCTTCACCGAATCCAAAATCTTCTTGATGATGTCGTCCGTCGAGATGCCCTCGCTCGCGGCGGCGAAATTGCAAAAAATGCGGTGGCGCAACACCGGCAGTGCGTGGACCCGCACGTCCGCGCACGACACGCTCAAGCGCCCTTGCAGCAGCGCGTGCGACTTGGCCGCGAGCAGCAGGTATTGCCCCGCGCGCGTGCCCGCGCCGTAGCGAATCCAGCGCTTCACATAATCCGGCGCGTCCGCCTCGCCGGGCCGCGTGCCGCGCACTAGGTTCAGCGCGTAGAGCGCCACGTGCTCGCTCACCGGCACCTGCCGCACGAGCGCCTGAAACTTCAGGATCGCCTCCGCGTTGAGCACCGCCTTCACGTCCCACTTCTGGTCGCGCGTCGTGTCGATCAAAACCCTTTGCTCCTCCTCGGGCGAGGGATACGTGAGGTTCAGGCAAAACATGAAGCGGTCGAGCTGCGCTTCTGGCAGCGGATAGGTGCCTTCCTGTTCGAGCGGATTCTGCGTCGCCAGCACGAGAAAGGGATTCGGCAATTCCATCGAATCGCCCGCCACCGTCACGCGCCGCTCCTGCATCGCCTCGAGCAAGGCCGCCTGTGTTTTTGGCGGCGTGCGGTTGATTTCGTCCGCGAGCAGCAGGTTCGTGAACACCGGCCCTTTGTGGAAAATGAACTTCCGTTTTCCCGTCACCGGGTCTTCCTCCAAAATGTCCGTGCCCGTGATGTCCGAGGGCATCAAGTCCGGCGTGAACTGAATGCGCTTGCTCTCCAAATCCAGCGCCCCGCCAATCGCCCGCACCATCATCGTCTTGGCCAGTCCCGGCACGCCGATCATCAGGCAGTGCCCGCGCGCGAACATCGCGGTGACAATCTGCTCGAGAATCTCGACCTGCCCGACAATCGCCTTGCCGATCTCGCGCAGAATATTTTTCCGCGCCTCGCCGAGCAGCGCGACCGCGGCCTCGGCATTCTCCAGTTTCTCCATGGGGATGATCGGCTTGGCTGGTGCGGCCGGTGCCGCGGGCGCGGCGCTCTTGGGCGCCGGCTCCGGTGCGGACGGCGTCGGCACGACCTCATCCGGCAGCAGCGTGAACTCGACCGCGCCCAGCGAAAACACCGCGCCCGGTTCGAGCGTCACGGTGGTGATCTTCTGGCCCTTCATCATCACGCCGTTGGCGCTGCCGTTGTCGCTCAACGTGTAGGTGCCCGTCGCCGCGTCGCGCGCGATGATCGCGTGATGGCGCGACAACGCGTCCAGCGGCACGCAGATTTCGTTGTCGTCCGAGCGCCCGATGCTGGTCCGGTCCTTCAAGGCGACGCGGTATTCCTTCTGTTCGTGGAGGTAGCGGAGTCTGGGCATAAATTTTAGGGGGTCAGTGAGAAAGGGTGGGGTGGTGAAAAGTGTTCGCGACGAAATCAGAAACGTGTCGGCGGTGAAACGGTTCAGGAATTCCAGACGCCGAAGTGGAGGTTGTGAGCCGCGCAGCAGCGCGGGGAGCGCACGCGGCCCGCGTGCAGTTTTTGGCGGCCCGCCGAAAACTTCGTGCCACTAACTTTTCTGCGCGGAGAAGAAAGTTAGAACTGGGACACGACGGTTTGGGCGAGCCGCCCAAACCGGCACGCGGACCGCGTGCGCTCCCCATGGCCATTGCGGAGTTCAGGCTAAACATTTGCATGGGCATGGCTCCACCGTTCGGCTGCGGCCCGAAAAGCCGCCTCGTGTTCCGGCCAGTCGTGCAGCGTCGCCGGATCGAAGTCCGCGCCGCACGGCCACACGATGGTGTGAATCTCCGGATCGAGCGTGACTTGTGCGAACGCCACCGGATCACGGAGCGGACCGTACAACTCGCCCTCGAGGATCGGTTCCAAGTCAACGGTTCGCTCGAGTCCGTCATTGAAACGCAGGCGTAGCGAATACGGCGCGAGGTGCTCGCAGGAGGTGATGCGGTGGATGGGATGTTTCATGGCGTGACGCTATTGCAAAGGAGTGATCGGCGAAGGCTTGCGGCCCTGCTCCAGCAATGCCCAATCGGCGAGCAACTCGTCCGCGTGTAGTTCGGCCCAAGCCTCGACAAGCCGCTGTTGCCGCTGCGGGAGCGAGCCCACGATGAGCGCGACGGGTGAAATGGAAAACACCGCAACGTGCTCGTTGTAGTAGGCGTGGAAATGGGGCGCGTGATGGCGCTCCGACGGCTCGGAGTACATCCGGATGATGATGCCATAAAAGCGTGAGAGTTCGGGCATGGCGAAAAGACGCGGGCGAGCTTATCGGTGTCATGTCGCGGAGCAAGCACCCCGCGCGGCGGTGGGCGGTGGCAATCGAAAATGACCATGGATTTGACCCCTCCATGTTCGTTCCGTGTTTTTCATCCGTGTCCCTGATTTTCCCCCGGCCCCCTCAATGCGTCATCGAATACATCACGATGTTCATCCCCAACTGCATCGCGCCTTCGGGTTCGTAGGCCTTGGCCAGCGGATGCTCCAGGCCCTGCCAGCCCGCCTCGAGATCGAACGGGCTGTAGATCACCTTCAGGTCGCCGTTGAGCGTGATGCCCTCGATATGCGGCACCTTCTCGTCGATTAGTTTCCGATTCGGCGTCAACCGCTGCACCGCCGTCGTGTATTGCGCCTCCTTGATTTTGTGGACGGCGCTGAACAACGCGTGATCGCCCGGCACGACCTTCAATTCCGACCCCGGCAGAATCACCTTCAACTCGCGCCGCACCGCCTCGTCAAACGTCCGCATTCCCAGCCCGTTGTTGATGAGCAACGTCCCGCCCGCATTGAGAAAATTGCGCAACGACGCCACCGCCGCGCCATCGAATTTGAAATCATCCAGACCCGTGAGATACAGGAACGTGAAGTTCGCCAAATCATCCTTGCCCGGCGCGACGGGCACGCGCTTGACGCTGACCTTCACCGAAGTGTCGCGCCGCATCCGCTGCAACAGCGCCGCCGCGCCGCCCGCGTGGGCGTTCCACGCGCCCTCGTGCTTGATTTGCGCGAAGACGAATTCATCCGTCGGCCGCTTTTCATCCACCGTGCCGAACAACTCGGGCTTCGCCGATTCGCGCGCCACGTTGCCGTAGCCGACGACGTAGGCCATGAGGTTCATCCCGATTTTGCTCGCCGACTCGGGGTCGTAATAAATCGCCTTGGCCTTCAGCTCGTCCGTGAGCCACGGCTCGCGGTTGTCCCAGCCGCAGCCGAGGCCGTACTTCGACACGATCACACCGCAGCGCGAGTGGATGTACATGGCCTCGAGCAGCGGTTTGTCGGACTTGAGATTGCGCGGGTATTTCACGGTCGTGACATCCGTGACCATGTGGTACACGGGATGATCCTCGGGCACGACGCGCCACGCCTGCTCGGGAAACGCGCGCTCCATCACCTTCTTGAACGACTCGTAAAAATGCGGCGAACCAATCACCGCGTCGCCCATGATGACGCCACCACGAATCACGTAATTGCGGAGCATCTCGATCTGCTTGTCATCGAACTTGATCGTCCGGCTGCCGCTGAAAAACAGCAGCGGAATCTGCGTGGGATCGCCATTGAACGCCGAGAGATTGATCGCGTCCGCCGTGTAGGGCGTCGCCAGCGGGCCGCGCACCTTGCCGAGAATTTGCTGCACATCCGCCGGCGCTTGATTCCAGTCGGAGACCTGCGTGGAGAGGCCGCCCTCGTGTTTGAAGTCCGCCGTTTCGCCCCACATGATTTTCGCCATCAACTTCTGCGGACTCGGCTCGCGCTTGTGCTCCGAGCGGCGCAGCGGCGTCGCGGGCAGCGGCAGCGGCGGCACCGCCTCGCCCCCGGCCATCCGCTGCGGCGTGGCCTTGGGCGGCGGCGCGAGCGGGACGAGCCACTCGTTTTCGCCGGCCGCGGCGTGGACGGTCGCCGTGGTGGCCGTCAGCCCCAGGAGCAGCGTGGCGAGGTGGATTCCCAACCGGTTTTGGAAGCAGCGATTTTGTTGCATAAAACAATTCCCGACAACTCCGACCCCGCGCACACGGAAACCAAAACACAAAAGTGCGGACGTTGGTCGGTGGTTAATTGCGGCGCAATGTACCCACTCGCGCGTCACGCTTCAACACTTATGCACACTTATCCGCAACCACGCAGTCGGACCGCCGCCGTCCCGGCGGCTCACACCGTCCAAAGGAGGCGGCGGCGGGCATTTTCCGCAGTTCAAAATGGTCACGGAATGGGGAACCAAAAGAGGAAGTGCGAATGGCCCGCGCGGACTTCTCACGCCGGGAGCCGCCGGGACGGCGGCGCGACGGGGGGCCATGTCGAACTGCGCCCGTGGGGAGCAACCCCCTGTTGCGTGCGTTCGCGGGATGCGCTTACTTTCCGCGCATGAATTTTTCCGGGGTGCCCCGCACCCTCTGCGCCGCCCTCCTCCTCGCCGCCGTCAGCACGGGTTGCTGGCAGCCGGCGGCAAGTCCCCAGGATGAACAAAAGGATCCCTACTTCCTCGTCGGCCGCAACCGCGTGGCCGGACGCGATTACGGCGGCGCGATGGAGGCCTTTCGGCACGCGCTCGAAAACAATCCGAATTCCAGCGCCGCGCATCTCGAACTCGCGTTGCTAAACGAGCGGCACGTGCGCAACTACCCCGCCGCGATTTACCACTTCGAGCGCTACCTGACCCTCAACCCGCATCCGCAAAAGCCCGAAATCCTCCAGCAGCACATCGAGCTTTGCACGCAGGAGATGATCAAGAAATCCGGCAACTTCCTCACGCCGCCGTCGCAGCAGCGCGAGATCGAGGAGGCCCGCGTCGAGCTGCAAAAGGCGCGCGTCGAGAACACGGAATTGCGCCGTCAACTGGATGCCGCCCTCCTCCGCGCCGGCCGCGATTTCGTCATTGTTTCCAACCGCCCTGGTCCGCCGCCCGTGCCCGTCGGCATTCGCGTCACCGGCCCTGGCGCGGGCACCAACGCGCCCGGCGCCACACTCAAAACGCCGACGGCAAAAACCCCCGACAACAACAGCGCGAACCCCAACGCCAGGACCCACACGGTCAAATCCGGCGAAACGCCCGCGACCATCGCCAAGCAATACAACCTCTCCGTCGCGGCGCTGCTGAAGGCCAATCCGAATCTCGATCCCAAGCGGATGCGCATCGGTCAGGTCATCAATCTGCCGCCGAAAAATTAGCCGCCGCTGACGTGTTTCCGATGCCCACGCGCCTCACCTTCGCCGCCATCTGCGTGTTCTTTGTCACGATGAACGTGTGGCTGTGGCGCACGGAATTCGCGGGCAAGGACGGCGGCTCCGCGCTGCCCGCGGGCGTGGTGTGGGAAAAAATTCTCTCCGCGCAGGACGACTCCAGACTCGAGGTTTTCCACAAAGGCAAAAAGCTCGGTCGCTTCCGTTGGTCTGCAAACATTGGCGAGGGACCGCGTCGCGTCGCGCCGGGCAAACTGCAAATCCCCGACGATCTCCCCGAGGGCCAAGTCACCGAAATCACCGGCTACCACCTCGAGGTCGCGGAAGGCTCGCTGTTCATGGATGACAAGGCGCGGCGCGTGACGTTCCGCATCGACGCGCAATTTTCCCCCGGCCACCTCTGGCGTGAGGTGAACCTCACGCTCATTCACAAGCCGACCTTTGCGGAAATCCGGGCGACCTCGACCAACGAGTTGCTGCATTTCAAAGTTCACGCGGGCAACCCCAACCAGGCGCTCGAACACCAGTTCACGTTCGCTGAATTGCGCGATCCGGAAAAACTGCTCGCGCGCCTCGGCGATTCCTTCCAAGCGCGCCTGCTCCTCGCGACGCTCGGCGGCGGGCTGCCGTTCTCCCCCGCGAAGAATTTCACGCTCGGCCTGAACTGGGAGGCGCGCAACGACACGGTCACGCTCGGCAGCTCGCGGCTGCGCATCTATCGCCTCACGGCGCGCATTCTGGACAAATACCAGATCGTCGTGCTCGTGAGCCGCGTCGGCGAAATTCTCCGCGTCGAACTGCCCGACGACCTGCGGTTCATCAACCAGGAATTCGGCTTCAACCTCCAGCCATGATCGAGCTGCTCCACCTCGTGAAAAAATTCGGCGACCTCACCGCCGTAAACGACCTCAGCCTCGTCGTGCCCAAGGGCGAATTCTTCGCCGTCCTCGGCCCGAACGCCGCGGGCAAAACCACGACGATCAAGCTGCTCACGGGGCTGATGAAACCCACCTCCGGCACCGCGCGCGTCGCGGGTTTCGACATTCAAACGGAGCCGCTCGAGGCGCGCCGCCGCCTCGCGTACGTGCCGGATTTTCCGTTCCTTTACGACAAGCTCACGCCGTGGGAAATGCTGCGTTTCACGGGGCAGATGTTTCGCATGGAGGAAGCGCACCTCGTCGAAGCCGCGAAGGAGTTGGTCGCGCGTTTCAATCTCGAACCGTATCTGCGCAAGCCCATCGACGGCCTCTCGCACGGCACGCGCCAGCGCGTCGCGATCGCCTCCGCGCTGCTGCACGATCCCGAGGTGTTTGTGATCGACGAGCCGATGGTGGGCCTGGATCCGCACCACGCGCGCGTCGTGAAGGACACGCTCAAGGAGCGTTCCCAGCGCGGCATGACGGTCTTTCTCTCGACGCATCAACTCAGCGTCGCGGAGGAAATCGCCGACCGCATCGGCATCATTCATCAGGGCCGCCTCGTCGCCGTCGGCACGCGCGAGCAACTGCGCAATCAGAGCGGTTCCGACGGCCTGCTGGAAAATTCGTTCCTCGCCCTCACGCGGCAGGAAGCCAACTTCTCTGAAGAACGCGCGAAGCTGAAAGACGCCGTCGCCGCGGGCGCGCCCGCCGCCATTGAACTCGGCGCGGCGACTTCCGCAAATCCTCTCCCTCTCCCCGCGAGGGACGAGCGGGGAGAGGGAGACGGAAGTCGCGGCAAGGATCGTGACAGCCAACGCCGCTGATGCCGATGCGCCCTGATCCACTGCCTGTGCTCCGCGCCGCCTCCGTTTCATAATTCATAATTCATCCTTCATACTTCCCCCATGTCTTCCCCCCGCATTCCCGGCCCGCTCGCGCTGCTGGCGCGCGTGAGCCTTGTGCAGGCGCGCGGGCGGCTGCGGGCGCTGGCGGAGCAGTCGCGCTTTTTGCTGGGGCTGATGATCGTGTTCGTGACGGGCTACATCGTGGTGTCGTTCGCGCTGTTTCATCGCGCGCTGAAATTCCTCGGCTCGTTCCCCGGACTCGGGAGTTTGTTGATCGAACGCCTCGTGTTTTTGCTGTTCGCGTTTTTTTTCCTGCTGCTGCTGTTCAGCAATCTGGTGATCGCGTACACGAATTTGTTCCGCAATCGCGAGACGGCGTTTCTGCTCACGATGCCGGTTGCCACGCGGATTATTTTTCAGTGGAAGCTGCTCGAATCCACGCTGCTGGCGTCGTGGGCGTTTGTGTTTCTCATCGCGCCGCTGCTGGGCGCGTACGGTTTGCACCATCGCGCGCCGTGGCATTTCTACGCGGCGCTGCCGGCGCTCGTGCCGCTGTTCATCGTGCTGCCGGCGGTGTTTGGCGCGTGGCTGGCGGTGAGTCTGGCGCGGCACATGGACCGGCGGTCGTTTCAACTGCTCATCATCGCGGCGCTCGCGCTGTTCGTGCTCGCGAGCAAGTTCTGGCTCGCGCCCGAGGTGGTGGATGACGAGACGCTCGAGACGCGGATGCTCGCGGTGCTCGACCGGCTGCTGGCGCGGACGCGGTTCGCGCAGCATCCGCTGCTGCCGAGCTACTGGTTGTCGTCGTCGATCCAGAGCTGGCTCGAGGGCGCGCTGAGCGCGGCGGGATTCTTCGTGCTGCTGCTGCTCAGTCACGTGCTGTTCTTCGGGTTCATGGCGGTGAACTGGATGGGGCCGTTTTTTTACGAGGCGGCCTCGACGGCGCAAAGCCGCGCGAGTGTGTTCGGGCAGTGGGAATGGTTTCGCTCGTGGCGCGCGCGCAAGCACACGTTTCATTTTTCCACGGGCTTCATGGACAAGTGCGTCGCACTCGTGCCGGGGCTGCGCGCGGATGTCCACGCGCTCGTGGTGAAGGATCTGCGGATGTTCTGGCGCGACACGTCGCAGTGGGGGCAATCGCTCGTGCTGTTCGGCCTGCTCGCGGTGTACATCATGAACCTGCGCCACTTCACGCAGCAGATTACGAATCCGTTTTGGGTGCAGTTGATCTCGTTTCTGAATCTCGGCGCGTGCTCGCTGAATCTCGCGACGCTCACGACGCGATTTGTTTTCCCGCAATTTTCGCTCGAGGGAAAACGTGTTTGGATCGTCGGCCTTGCGCCGCTGGGCTTGCGCAATGTGGTGCTCACGAAGTTCGCGCTCGCGAGCGTCACGTCGCTCACGCTCACGCTGGGACTCGTGGTGTTGTCGTGTCAGATGCTCAAGCTCGAGTGGGAGCGCACGCTTTATTTCTGCACGTACGTGACGGTGATGACGTTCTCGTTGAACGGCCTGGCGATGGGGCTGGGCGTGCTGTATCCGAATTTCAAGGAGGATAATCCGGGGAAAATTGTCAGCGGCGTGGGCGGCACGTTTTGTCTGGTGTTGAGCTTCGTGTACATCATCGGCGCGCTGGTGCTGGCGGTCGTCGGTTCACCGTGGAAAATCACCGGGCCGCCGTTGCCGCTGCTGCTCGTGGCGACGTGGATTGGCTTCGCGCTGTGGTCGCTGGGGCTGGGCTGGCTGCCGCTGCGGATGGGGCTGCGGCGGCTGGGGCATTTCGAGGTTTAGCCGTAACCATGCAGTTGGCGGACCGCCGCCGTCTCGGCGGCTCACGGCGTGGGCAGTCCGCGCGGGCAATTCGCGCTCGAACTTTTGGCTCACCGTTCAGGGAACATTTTGAACTGCGGAAAACGCCCGCCTCCTCCGCCTTTGAACGGTATGAGCCGCCGAGACGGCGGCGCTCCTACGGCATCGTTCCGGCTTAGAGCCTGTTTGAAAACCCGCAAAATGCTATGGCAAAGCAAGTTATATCTGTGCATTTGCGACCCTCTGCCCCAACAGAATGGGGATGCGATACAC
>JAYVOY010000159.1:0-9107 GCA_043757645.1 Verrucomicrobiota bacterium | reverse complement strand
GGTTGCGCGATTACGCGCCGATGTTCGCCGCCAACGTGGACGGCACCCGCAACGTCCTCGAGACCGCCGCCGCCGCAGGCTGCGCGCGCATCGTTTACACCAGCACCGTCGGCTGCATCGGCCTGCCGCGCGAAATCAACGGCGTCGTCACGCCCACCGACGAGACCACGCCCGTCACCGAGGCGCAGATGAGCAATCCCTACAAGCTCTCGAAATGGCGCGCGGAAGTCGTCGCGCGCGAACTCGCCGCCACCGGCCTCCCCATCGTCATCGTCAATCCCAGCGCGCCCGTCGGCCCGCGCGACGTGAAGCCCACTCCCACCGGCCAGGTCATCGTCGATTTTCTCAACCACCAGATGCCCGCGTATCTCGACACCGGCCTCAACTGGGTTCACGTCCGCGACGTAGCCCTCGGCCACATTCTCGCCGCGGAAAAAGGCCGCGTCGGCGAGCGCTACATCCTCGGCCACGCCGACGGCAACTGGACGATGAAACACGCCTTCGCGGTCCTCGCCGAAATCTCCGGCCTCCCCGCGCCGAAATTTCAAGTGCCCCACGCCATCGCCCTCCTCGCCGCGCACGTGGACGAAACCCTCTCGCGCGTCACCGGCAAACCGCCCAAAGCCCCGCTGGCCGGAGTCCGCATGGCCCGTTACAAAATGTTTTTCCATCCCGCCAAAGCCATCCGCGAACTTGGTCTCCCGCAAACCCCGCCCCGCCAAGCCCTCGCCGACGCCGTCACCTGGTTCCGCGCGCAAGGCTACGTGAAGCGCTGACCCGCCTTGTAGGAGCCGAGGTCACGAGGCTCTGACCTCTTCCGCGCGGCACGCTTCCGTCTGCAAAAAAATCTCCCGCAGATTCAAGGCGGCCACAGATTGAAAACGTTTGTCTGCGGCCATCCTGAATCTGCGGGGATTTTTCACAGAATCATGGGGCACAAAATCATGAACTGAAGTTCCCCCATGATTTTGTGCGCCATGATTCTGTGAACCTCCCTTTCCGCTGCGGAAACTCCCGCAGACTCAAGGCGGCCACAGATTGAAAATCTTTATCTGCGTCCGCCCTGAATCTGCGGGGACTTTTAACAGAATCATGGGGCACAAAATAATGAGCTGAAGTTTCCCCACGAGTTCGGCGCGTCTCGACCTTGGCGCGTCTCGCCACTGCCCGCTGCTTCTGGTCCGTCTCCCTCTCCTCCCGCCGCGGCAGGGATTCACCGAATCACCGCGCACAAAAAATCTTCCCCACCCGCGCCCCGCCGTTTTTTTCCCGCGTTTCGCCCCACGCGTTCCGCGCCGCGCCGCCGCGGCCGCAACCCCTTCATCCCCGCTCCCACAGCGGGTTTCGTCCACGTTCGGCTTCGCGCAAAGCCCTCCGTGGTCCGCCCCGCGAAAGTTGCCGGTGGTCCTCAAGCGGACCACCCACCGCGCCGATAGACGGGAAGAATTAGATTCCGATGAGCCTGCCGCGCACACCATTCGCCAATGTTTTCGGTCGTTCGAGCCAGTCGAAACGCCGCGAACAAATCGTCGCCATCGACCTCGGCTCCGCGCAGACCAAGGCCGTCCACATTCAGCGCAAGGGCGACCGCCTCACGCTCGCCGGCTACGCCGTGCTCGACACGCCCGCCGCGGCGAAGCCCTTCGACCCCGAGATTTTCGGCCCGCTCCTGCGCCAGCTCGTCAAGGCCGTCGGCGCGCGCACCAAGCGCGTCACGCTCGTCGTCGGCCCCAACGACGCCATCCTGCGCCACGCGGAAATGCCGATGGTCCCCGTGTCCGACATGCGCGTGATGCTCAAGGTCGGCTCGAAGAATTTCCTCCAACAGGATCTCCCCGATCATCTCTTCGACTGCCACATTCTCTCGCTGCTCACCGAGGAGAAAAAGCCCGCCATGAATCGCGCGCCGCAAAAATGCCGCGTCCTCGTCGGCGGCACGAAACGCCTGCTCCTCGAGGATCTCCGCGCCGCCGCCAAACACGCGGACCTCACGCTCGACATCGTGACCAGCAGCCTCATCGCGCCCGCCAACGCCTTCGAGATGGCCTTCCCCGAACCCTTCGCCGCCGCGCTCGTCGCGCTCGTGGACATCGGCGCGAAGACCTCGACCATCAGCATTTTGATGGGCGGCCAAATCATCCTGAACCGCGTCGTCAACTACGGCTCCGCGCGCGTCGCCCGGGGCGTCGAGGAGGCGCTCGGCATCCAACTCCAGTCCGCGGACGCGTGGCAAAATATTCCCGCCACCGATCTGGAAGCCGTCCTGCCCGCGCTGCTGATCCCGCTCGGCCGCGAGCTGCGCGCCTCGATCGATTTCTTCGAGCACCAGGAGGACAAGCAGGTCGCGCAGGCCTTTTTCTCCGGCGGCCTCGCGCGGTTCGCTCCCGCCGTGCAGGCGCTGCAATCCGAATTGATGCTGCCCTGCCAGAGTTGGAATCCCCTGTCCTTTTTGCAATTCGCGCTCCCGCCCGAGCAGCTCGGCGAGATTGAAAACCTCGCGCCGCAACTCGCCGTCGCCGTCGGGGGCGCGGTCGCCGCGTTTTAGTTTATGCCCATTCGCCTCAACTTTCTCGCCGAGGAACAACTCGCGGAGGAACTGCGCCGCCGCGATCCCGTCAAGCGCGCGCTCCTCGGCGCGGCCGTCGTGATCGGCCTCGTGTTTGGCTTCGCCGCCTTCCTCCAAATCCGCCTCCTGCGCGCGAGCGAGGATCTCGAGGCGCGCGAAAACGACTGGCGCAAAATCGAGAAGGACTTCAACCAGCTCACGCAAAACCTCAATCAAATCAAAGAAGTCGAGGCGCGCCTCGCCTCGCTCCAGCAACTCGCCGCGAACCGTTTTCTCTGGGCCAACACGCTCGACGCGCTGCAACAGGTGCTGGTCAACAACGTCAGCGTCACCGCCCTGCGCGTCGAGCAATCCTACAAATACGCCGAGGCCACCAAGTCGCGCGTCGTCGGCAAGACCCGCATTCCCGCCGCGCCCGCGACCTCCACCGAGAAGATCGCCATCACGCTGACCGCCAAGGACTACGGGAACCCGACCGCGCAGAATTACAGCAAGTTCAAGGATCAACTCGCCGCGCTGCCGCATTTCAAATCACAGTTGCCCGACCCCAACAGCTTTCGTTTCCGCGGCTTCTCGCAGCCGACCGTGGACAAGGATGACCTCTCGAAATCCTACGTGAGCTTCACCCTCGAATGCTCCCTCCCCGAAAAGGTGCGCTGACATGAACCCCCTCACTGCGGAAAAAAAACAGCACGTCATCCTCGTCGCCGTCCTGACCGGCGTGGCCGTGGCGCTGATTTGGTTCCTGCTCATCGGCACCCTCCAGGACAACATCACCAAGCAGCGCGCCAAGGCGCGAGAGACCGCCGACAAGGTTGCCGACGCGCGCAAAAAACTCAGCCAAAGTGCGGCTATCGAGGAACAACTCGCCACGGCGAATCGCAAACTTGCGACGACCGAGGACGAGGGCATGGCCTCCGGCGACCTTTATTTCTGGGTCATCAACACCATCAGCCGCTTCAAGCTCGCCTATCGCGTGGACATTCCGGTCTTCAGCCAGCCCGAGGAAATCAAGGCCACGCTCCTGCCCGATCTCCCGTACAAATCCGTCCGCTACAACGTCCGCGGCAGCGCCTACTACCACGACCTCGGCCGCTTCCTCGCCGCGTTCGAGAACAGTCATCCCTACGTCTTCGTGCAAAATCTCGAGGTCTTCCCGAGCGAAGTCGCGCAGGCCGATGATCCCGAGAAACTCAACTTCCGCATGGACATTGTGGCCCTCGTGAAAAACGCCGCCGTCGTCGCGGCCGTCAAGCAATGAACCCCGCGCCTCACAATTTTTCCGCCCGCCTGTGCCGCGGGTTCGCCGCCGCATTCCTGTTCGCGCTCGTCCCTGCCAACGCCGCCGACGCCCCGCGTCCGCAGTTGAAAAATCTCCTCGCGCTCTCCAGCGCGCAGGCCCGCATGCAAACGCCCGCGACGCCCGTCCCGCAAAACGTCGCCGCCGCGCTGCCCGAGCCGATCGCCCTGCCCGGCGTGCCCGCCGCGGTTTTCAACGACGACCCCAACACCGGCATTGATCCCTTTTTTCCGCACAGCCGCCGCCGTCCCGCCCGCGTCACTCGCGCGAATCCCGAAGGCTCCGTCGCGACCGCGCTCGCGCCGCTCCCCGCGCGCCCCGAGCCGCCGCGCCCGTCGCCCAGCGCGCTCAACCTTGTCCTCCGCGGCATCGTCGGCCCGGCGTACCGCCGCCTCGCGCTCATCAGTTCCACCATTCGCACCTTCGATGTGAAAGCGGGTGAGGAAATCGCCATGCGCGCCGGCACCGCCGACGTGCGGGTGACCTGTGTCGAAATTCGGGAACGCTCCGTCGTCGTCCGTGTCGAGGGCGAACCCACCGACCGTGAATTGCTTTTGAAAGACGGAATTTAGTGGCCCGGCGTGTCGCGCGCGGCTGTTTCGGCAGGCGTGCGCGACGGGCAAGAACTCAAACTCGATTGGCCATGAAAATCATCCCCCTGCCCGCGCTGGCGCTCGTCCTCACGCTCGTTGGCGTCGCCGCCCAAACCCCGCCACCACCGCTCTCGGGACCACCACCCATCCGGCCCTTTCCGGCCCTTTCGCCCACACCCGCGCCGGTCGTCATCACCTCCTCGCCCACGCCCGCGCCCCAGGCATCCCGCGCGCCCGGCGGCGGCGCGTCCGAAGTTTCGCAGCTCGCCTTCGACGACACCGATCTCGTGGACCTGATCAAAATCCTCGCGCGCCAGGCCGACATCAACGTCCTCTTCGATCCCAAGCTCGTCGGCGGCGTCACCAGTACGAACACGCCCGATGGCCGCCCCGCCACCTCGCCTTATCGCGTGCCCGCGTTTCGCATGAACGACGTCACCCCCGAGCAGGCGATGGAGGCGATTCTCGCCAACTTCAATCTCCAGATGGTCCGCGATCCCCGCACCCGCATTGCCCGTGTCACGCAACGCGACGAAAAACTTCCCGACCCGCTCGTCACAAAAATCATCCAGCTCAAATACAGCAATCCCACCAACATGATGGCCGCCATCGCGCCCATCCTCTCCACCCGCAGCAAGTCTGCCGGCGATCAACGCACCAGCCAGTTGGTCGTCTCCGCCACGGACAAGGAATGGGAGGCCGTCACCGCCATCGTCAACAGCCTCGACACCGCGACCAAGCAGGTGCTCATCGAGGCGCGCATCATGGAAACCTCGCGCAAGCCCTCCAGCGTGAAAGGCATCGACTGGTCCGGCACGCTGCGCGGTCAAAATTTCGGCTTCGGCAACGGCAACACCACCGGCACAACCACCGGCACCACACCCGGCGCCGCGACCACCACCACGCTGCCCGGTGGCCGCACGGTCACCACCACGGCGGGCACGTCGCAAAGTTCGGTTCTTACCACTCTTACCGGCGGCGCGGTGCCGGGGATCAGTGCGAGCACCGCGGCCGGCTTCATGCCCGCCGTCGCGTTCCTCAATGCCGACGGCGTTCGCGGCGTGCTCTCGTTCCTCAATCAGGACAGCGACACCGAGGTCGTCGCGACCCCGCGCTCCGTCACGCTCGACAATCAAACCGCAAAACTCTCCGTCACGCGCGCGTTCCCGATTTTCAAAATCACCCCCGGCACCTCGCAAACGCCCGCCGGTTCCGAAATCACCTACACGAATCTCGGCACCATTCTCGAAGTCACCCCGCGCATCGCGCCCAACGGCATGATCTCGCTCAAGGTCATCCCCGAGGTCTCGAGCGTCGATGGCCAGGACAGCCAGACCGTCAACGGCCAGCTCAATCAGGCCAATATTTACGCGGTCCGCCGCATCGAAACGCAGGTCACGATCCCCAGCGGCAACACGCTCGTCATGGGCGGCCTGATCCGTGACGACAATTCCAAATCGTTCACGAAGGTGCCCATCCTCGGCGACATCCCGTTCCTCGGCCATGCGTTCCGCAGCGAGTCCAAGGCCCGCACCAAGTCCAACCTCATCATTTTCATCACGCCCACCATTGTCGCGGACAATGATTACCAACAGACCCCCACGACCTTCCTCCGCACCAAACTGGTCGAGCGCAGCGAACCCACCGACACCGCGTGGGACAGCGGCAAACCCAAGGACTGGTTCCGCAAAACCAACTGAACCGCGGCCTCCCCCACGCACGCCAATCCGCCCCGCGCATGAATGCCGCCCCTAAAAACCAAGCCCCGCCGCGCCGCCCCGTACGGAGTCCCGCCTTTAGGCGGCAGGGCGTGCGCTCGCCGAGAGTCCTCGAAAACTCTCCAGCGCCTCTGTGCGAACACACGCCCCGCCGCCTAAAGGCGGGACTCCGTACGCTCTTGCTCGCGTTCGCCCTCACCCTCGCTCCCGCACACCTCCACGCGCAAATCGTCGCCGACACCCTCGGCGGCGGCCCGAGCCAGTCGAATCCCACTTCCGCCTCCGGCTTCACCGACGGCGACACCGCCCTCGCCGCCCAATTCAACCAGCCCGCCGGCCTCGCGCTCGACGCCACCGGCCGCTTCCTCCACGTCGCCGACACCGGCAATCGCGCGATCCGCCGCCTCGATCTCACGTCCGGCCAAACCACCACGCTCCTCTCCGGCCTCAACACCCCCGTCGATGTCGCGATCGATCCTGCGGGAAACCTCTTCGTCCTCACGCAAGGCGACGGCCTCATCCGCCGCTACGACAGTTTTGGAAATTTGATTTCGACCAACAACAGCGCGGCTCTCAGCACCCCCAGCGCCTTCGCGCTCGATGCCTCCGGAAATTTCTACGTCACCGAACTCGCCGGCGGCGGCGCGTTGAAATTCGTCAACGCCACCAATCGCACCGTCACGCTCCTCACGCCCGTCACCGCGATCCCGCTGTCCGCGCCGCGCGGCCTCGTCGTGCTCGACAACGGCAACCTCGCCATCAGCGACACCGGCAATCACGCCGTCCGCCTCCTCAATCCCACCACGCTCGCCCTCACCACGCTCACCGGCCTCAACGGCGCGGGCGTCATCAACGGCGCGGCCGGCGTCGCGCGCCTGAACTCGCCGCATCGTCTCGCCAAGGCGGGCAACGGCTTTCTCGTCGTCGCCGACACGGGCAATAATCAATTCCGCAAAATCGCGCCCGACGGCACCGTCTCGCTGCTCTACGGCCTCGTCGCCGCGAATTGGTTCACCGGCCCCGGCAGTTATCCCGGCTGGGTCGATGGCACGCCGGATGTCGCCGAAGCGCGCACGCCCGAGGGCGTGGTCGTCAACGGCAGCGGCGATGTTTTGGTCAGCGAACAGTTTTATCACCTCCTTCGCAAAGCCACCGGCACCGGCCTCACCGGCCCCAGCGGCAGCTCGAGCAGCACCGGCGGCGATCCCAGCGGCGGCGTCACGCTCAGCCCGCCCTCGCTCACGCTCGCGCCGAATTCCGGCTACTTCCCGATGGGCCAGTTCCTCACCGTCACCAGTTCGAGCACGAATGTTTTCTTCACCACCGACGGCACCGAGCCGACCACCAACAGCGCGCCGGTCGCGATCAACGGCGGCACCGGCGCCATCCGCTGGGCCAGCCCGACGAACGATCTCACGAGCCTGCGAATCAAGGCCTTTGTCGTCAGCGGCACGAACAGCGCGAGCACGAATCTCTCCGGCGTCGCGGCGCCGCTCACCACCATCGGCGTGCCGCCCGGCTACAACGCCACGCTCGCCGCGGGCATCGGCTCGACGATCGTCGTGCCGGTGGTCGTGAATCTCCGCGCGACCGATCAACTCAGGTCGCTGCAATTCCGTGTCGAGGTCACGCCCAACGCCGCGGCCCCGATGATCCTCGATCCATTCCGCGTGCTCTCGATTTCGAGCAACGACTTCATCCCGACGATCACCTCGGATCGGACCGACACCGCGACTTCCGTCACCGCGATTCCCTACGCCTTCAGCACCACGCGCGGACTCGCCGTCTCGATGATCGGCACCAACTCGAATCTGAGCGTCAGCCGCTTCGCCGTCGTCGCCATGCTCGCCGTGCCGATTCCACCCGGCGCGGCCAATGGCGACAGCTATTCCATCTCGGTTTTACAGGCCTCCGGCACGTCCGACGGTTTGCAAACTCCCGTCGCCCTCACGCCGCTTGCCGCGCAAACAATTAGTGTGCAAAGCGTGAGTTACCTCGTCGGCGACACCGCCTCGTCCGGCTGGTACAACGCCGGTGATTTCGGCACGGGGGATCTCAACAATAGCGATGTCAACAATGTCTTCTACGCCTCGCTCGGCATCCGGCTGCCCTACAATTTCACCGACGCCTTCGACGCGATGGACGCCTTCCCCGAGGACGCCGACGGCACTGTGGGCGGCGACCACCAGATTCGTTTTCTCGACTGGCAGGTGATTCTGCTCCGCTCGCTGCGCCTGAACGACAACCCCGGCCTCGGCGTGAGCACGAACAACTGGTCGCGCGGCTGGGCCGCGGGCGGCGTCCGCACCAACGGCACCACGCGTCTCCGCGCGGGCCTGCTGCGCGCGACGACTGTTCCAGGTGCCGGCCAAATCTGGTTGCGCCACGCGTTGATCGGCGCGGGTCGCGTCGAGAACGCCGTGCCCGACACCGATGTGAGCGTCCCGGTTTTCGTCAGGGTCGGCGCGCTCGCCCGCGTTAGTGGCCTGCAATTCCGCGCGCTCGTTTCGCCCCTGCGCACCGCGCCCGCGCTCGCCGCCGCGGTGCAATTTGTTCCGGTCGCCGCCGGTTCCGTCGCGCCCGTGAATTTCGCGCCCGACCAGATCGGCTGCGCCTGGAATCTCGGCACGCTCAATCTCGCCGGCCAGAGCCGCACACTGCTCGGCAACGTCCGCCTCCACCTTCCCGCCACCGCGGTCGCAGGCGATTGCTACAAAATCCAAATCGCCAATGCCGACGGCGCTCCCGACCTCACCACGCAGTACGAATTTGAAACCATCTCCGGCCTTGTGTGCGTGGGCCGTCCCGCCGCGCGTCTCGCCGACGCGATCTCGGATGAATGGAAAATCCGTTTCTTCGGCGACGCGGAAAATCCCCTCGCCGCGCCCGACGCCGATCCCGATGGCGACGGCGTGAGCAATCTCCTCGAG
>JAYVOY010000158.1:0-9119 GCA_043757645.1 Verrucomicrobiota bacterium | reverse complement strand
GAAAAATGCGCGGCGTCTCGGTGAGCGTGCGCTGCATGGAAATCCAGTGGCGGAAATAGTCGCCCATGTTGTAGCCGCAGAACGGCAACATCGCCATCGGGTCGCGGCGCACGCGGCCCACCGCACCCGCGGCGGCGGCGGTGGTCTCGCTCCCCATCGTCGCGCCGAGGTAAACGCCGGTGCTCCAATTGAAGGCCTGAAAAACCAGCGGCATCGTCGTCGGGCGGCGGCCGCCGAAAATAATCGCGCTCAACGGCACGCCCTCGGGTTTTTCCCAATCGGGATCGATCGTCGGACATTGCGACGCGGGCGCGGTGAAACGCGCGTTCGGATGCGCGGCCTTGGTGCCGCGTTCGCGCGCGATCTCGGGCGTCCACACGTTGCCCTGCCAGTCGATGGCGCGGGCGGGCGGTTCGTCGGTCATGCCCTCCCACCACACGCCGCCCTCGGGCGTGAGCGCGACGTTGGTGAAAATGGTGTTCTTCGCCAGCGCGGCCATCGCCTGCGGATTGGTGCGCTGGCTCGTGCCCGGCGCGACGCCGAAGAATCCGGTCTCGGGATTGATCGCGTGCAGGCGGCCATCGCGGCCGGGTTTGATCCACGCGATGTCGTCGCCGACGGTCCAGATTTTCCAACCCTGCGCGGCGAAGTGTTTCGGCGGCGTGAGCATCGCGAGATTGGTTTTGCCGCACGCGCTCGGGAAGGCCGCGGCGACGTACGTTTTTTCGCCCTGGGGATTCTGCACCCCGAGAATCAGCATGTGCTCCGCCATCCAGCCCTCGTCGCGCGCCATCACGGACGCGATGCGCAGCGCGAAACATTTTTTGCCGAGCAACGCGTTGCCGCCGTAGCCGGAACCGTAGCTCCAGATTTCGCGCGTCTCGGGGAAATGCACGATGTACTTTTCCTTGTTGCACGGCCACGGCACGTCCTGGTCGCCCTTTTTCAACGGCGCGCCCACCGTGTGCATGCAGGGCACGACGCGGCGTTTCGACTGATCAATGGCGGCGAAAACTTTGCGGCCCACGCGCGCCATGATTCTCATGTTCGCGACGGCGTAGGGTGAATCGGTCAACTGCACGCCAAGCTGCGACATCGGCGAATCAATCGGTCCCATGCTGAACGCCAGCACATACATGGTACGGCCCTTCATGCAGCCGTGGAACAGGCCGCGCAATTTCTCCTTCATCTCGAAGGGATTCACCCAATTGTTGGTCGGGCCGGCGGCTTCCTTGGACTGGCTGCAAATGAAAGTTCGCTCCTCGACCCGCGCCACATCGCTCGCATCCGAGCGCGCGAGGAAGCAGCCGGGCCAGCGTTTTTGATCGAGGCGGAGCAGCGTGCCGCCCGCGACCATCGCGGCGCAGAGCGCGTCGTATTCGGCCTGCGAGCCATCGACCCAGTGGATGCGCGCGGGCTGGCAGAGCGCGGCCATTTTTTTGATCCAGCGCCGGAGATGGATGTTTTTGCTGAGCGGTTTCGAGTTCGTTTTCATGGGCCGAGTGAGCGCGCGCGTCGTCCGCGGACGCGGGCGAGTCGAGCATTGAACGCACGGTTTGTCGCGCGGGAAAATGGTGGGAAGCGGGAGGAGACGGACGCGCCGGTCAGGCGGGCAACTCTCCGGCGAGACGCAGGACGTGTGTGCGCACGGCTTCGGAGAGCCAGAAGCCCGCGTCGTGCTGCAAGGCTTCGAGCACCGGTTGCACGGCGGGAATTTGGCCGACGGATTTCGCGCGCAGCAAAATGCCGAGAATCCCAATCGTGCGCAGTCCAAGCTGCGTGGCGATCTCGTGACCGCGCCGTTCGTCGATGAGCACGGCGTCGGCGTGGATTTCCACGGCGAGCGACAATGCCGCCGCTTCGCCGGCATCGAGTCCTTTCGCCGCGCGCACGATGGGCGGGGCGAGTCGCGGGGATTGCTGGCGGATGCCGACGGGGAGCACCAGACCGGCGAAACGCGCAGTTGCCGCCGCCAAACGCAAAAACTCCGCCGCGACCTCCGGCGGAATGACGACCTCGTGAAACAACTGTTGAAACAAGTCTCCGTGGCCGACCCGGCAGAGATTGATCAGCACCGATGTGTCGGCGACGACGATCACCGGGGAAACAATTCCTCGAGCGTTTGAAGATCGTCCTCGAGACGCTGCTCGGTGTACATCGGCACGTGGCGTTCGCCCAGCGCGCGTTGCAGCGTGAAGAAATCCACACCCGCCAGTTCAGCCGCTCTGACCTTGCCGATGCTGCCTTTCGCGTACAACGCGCACGCGAGGTTCAACAGCAAATCTTCGGGGCTGCTTCCGTCGCCCGATGCTTCTGGCACTTCAATCAGCATGGGGTGTTTTTAACCTTTCGGCCCTGGGAGTCAAACGTCGCGGGCCGCGGATCGGGCGGAGTTTTTTCGGTGGTTAGAGCCTCCCTCGCGGGGCGCAGCTGGACACTGCCCCCGCGAGTTTGCCGTGGCGGAGCGCGGCTGTGTGCGCAGCACCAGCCGCAGCAGGTTGCCATGGCCCGGCGTCGGGAGTTTTCCCGCCGTGCCACGGCGTCGGGGTTGCTGCGGCTGGTCTGCGACACAGCCGCGCTCCGGGGGGGCAGTGTCCAGATGCGCCCCGGTCTGCCGCTCGACGACCTGGCCGACGGCAACGAGCGCGCCAAAAAGCCCCGACCTCGCGCTGGTTCGCCGTTTCACCCTCTCCCAGCGGGAGAGCAAGGGCCGGGGTGCGGGAGAACGCCCATAAACACCCACCCCGCCCCAACTCCCCAAGCATACCCTCGAAAAAACCGCAAATCCCTCCCAAAACAATTTGACTCCCCCGCCGAATCCGGGTACCACTCACACGTTCCAAATCCCATGATCTCGAGGCCCAAAATTCCAGCTCCGGCATCCCACCCCAATTTTCCCCACGCCACCCCGGTAGGGCCGCGTTGCGCGCGGCCTCGTCTCCTCGCTCTAACTTTACCTGCCAAACCTTCGGTAGGGTGGGCAGTCCTCTGCCCGCCGCCGCGGCACCTGCCAATCCACGGCGCGCCCGGAGCGCCGCGCCCTACCCAGCGACATCCCCTCGCCACCGCCAAGAGTGGGGAGGTACTCATTAACTTCTCGAAAGACGGCCGCACCGGCGTTCTCATCCAAGGCCAGACCGCCAACGAAACCGAGTGGACCTTCGTCGGCACCGACACCAGCGACCCCTACCACGACACCCGCCCCCTCAAAGTCTCCGGCCAGCCCGAGAAACGCCGCTACCGCGTCTGCTTTTGGGACGGCGACCCGACCAACGTGTGGTCGCCGGTCATCGAGGTGGTGTTCGGGGGATAGGCAGCAAGAAAGCTCGATTGTTCCATCGACATCTATCTCCCGGTTCTGCCGGAATAGTTGATCCATTAGCGCCTAATTCGTAAATGTAACGTGGAAAATTGAACCTACCCGAACCCCGAAGTGCGGGGAGCGCACGCCGCTGGCGTGCGTGGGTCGGCGTCTCGCCGCCCCGTCGTTCCACTAACATTTTCCCTTTCGACGCGACGCATCAAACCACACGCAGTGCGTGTGAAGTTTGAACCCCGAACGAGATTTTGGCGCGACGCCGAAAGCGACACGCGGGATGCGTGTGCTCCCCAGTTCTGCTTCGGCGTTCGCGTTTAGTTTTTCTCCGATCCACCCGACCACGCCTAACAGTCGAAAGAAAACAAATCCCCTCAACGTGTCTGTGCTTGAAAAGAGGTCCAAACTGCCGACAGTCGCGGAGCGAAACTTGACCCATTGAAGCCCAACGAAATTTTACAGGAACTCCGTCGCTTGGTTGCCCTCACGGAAATTGAGGTCACGCCGCTGCTCCCCGATTTCGGTTTCAAATCCAGCTACGATCCCATCAATGTTTATCTGAAAAACCTTGAGATTTCCAAGCCGGAGACTGCCGCCGAAGGTTTGTTCCGTCCGCTCGTCGAAAAATTTTTCAACGCGCCGGTCGTGCCGCAGGTCGGCATGGGTTCTGGGTTCGTGGATTTCAAACTGGACGCCAAGGAGGAATCTTCCGTCGTCATCGAGCTGAAACCTTTGTTCACCTCTTACAGCGCCAACTTGCTGAAAAGTCACAAACTCGAACCCGCTTCCCACACGCAACAGATCGAAAAGTATCTCAAGCACTCCGAATATCTCGTCCTCACCGATTTGCGCGACGCCTATCTTTACAGCGCCCGCGATGTCTGGCAGAAAGTCGTGCCGTTCGCCAAAATTTCCTTCGCCGATTTGCTCGAACGCACTTCCATCAGGCACAGTTTGCTGGATGTCATCCGCGACGAGGAAGACGGCGAAATCCGTCCCGACCTTGACCGCTCTTTTTTCGAGCAGTTGCAAGATTGGTTTCACGCCTTCGCCCCCGTTCGTTTCAAGGATGAAACCAAGCACGACGAACTCGTCATCCAGCTTCTCAACCAGCTCATCTTCGCCAAGACGATGGAGGACTACAGTCTCGTGCGTTACCGGCAGTTGCAGGACGATTGGGAAAAGGCCAAGGAACGCTGGCTGGCCAAGGGCGCGCATCGCATCGTCCGCCAGTTTCTCAAAGACTTTGAACAATTCTTCGAGGACTACTACGACACTGAACTGTTCGAGCGTTCCATCTGGGAACACTTGGACACCGAAGATCCAAAAAATCTCGAACGCTTTGCCCGCCTGCTCCAGGCCGTGCTCGGCGTGGATGATTGGAGCAAAACTTTTCAGCGCGGCATCGTCCACTACAACTACCGCCTCATCAACGAGGACATTTTCGGCAAGTCCTACGAAATGTTCCTCGCCTCCAACCGCAAGGATGAAGGCATTTTTTACACACCCGCCAGCATCACCGGGCCGATGGCCGACAGCCTCGTCGCCGGATTGTTCGGCCCGTTCGTCACCCAGATTTGCGAAGCCGCCAGCGCGGGCAAGGCCGATTTCGCCACCGCCGACGCGCTCATGCCGCAGCTTGCCCGCCTTACCATCGCCGATACCGCGAGCGGCAGCGGCGGTTTTCTCATCAAAGTTCTGCGCGCCGTCTGGGCGCAATACCAGCAGATGGAAAAAGCCACCGCCTGGGTGAAAAACTGGCAGAACGGCGGCGACCTCCTCGATACGCCGCCGAATGTCCAGCAAGCCCGCGCCTTCCGCGAACGCTGGAATTTTGACAGCAAACGAAAGTTGATGATGAATGTTGTTGAACGACATCTGCGCGGTTCGATTGCCGATTCAACTGCGAGGAACATCACTACACTGATGTTTTGCCGGATGATTATTCCGCTCTGTGGCGCGGAACTTAATTTTCGCGTTCTGATTGGGTCCACAAAAGCTTTGCCTAGATTTCTGCCGGTTTTCGGTGCAGACAAATCTCACACCGACGAAGAAACTCCCTTTGTAATTGGTGCCAGCTACCGCTGCGGCACAAGCGTAAGAAAAAAGCATCGCGGCCAGCATTTTATTCGTAAGATTAGCCAATGAGTCTGACAGCAATTGAACTTTGTGCGGGCGGCGGCGGCCAGGCTTTGGGTTTGGAGATGGCCGGGTTTCATCACGTCGCCGCAGTGGAATATGAGCCGCAGTATTGCACGACGATCCGAACGAACCGTCCGCACTGGAAGGTGATTCAAGACGACATCCGCAATTTTCGTTCTCAAGATTATTCCGAAATAGATTTGGTGGCAGGCGGTGTGCCGTGTCCGCCGTTCAGCATCGCGGGCAAACAGCTTGGTGGCGATGACGAGCGCGATATGTTTCCGGCGGCTCTGGCGATAGTTGAAACAATTCGCCCGCGCGCCGTCCTGTTTGAAAATGTTCAGGGCCTGGCGTCGGCGAAGTTTGAGGGCTACAGGAACGGCTTGATGGCGCGACTTGCCAAACTTGGCTACCAGCCTGAATGGAAAGTGCTTCATGCTGCCGATTTTGGCGTTCCGCAGTTGCGTCCGCGTTTCATCCTCGTTGCTTTGCGTCCGCGCGACACGGAATTTTTTGAATGGCCGGAGCCAACCGGGCCATTTCGGTCGGTTGGAGAAACATTGGTGGATTTAATGGGGGCAAATGGCTGGACTGGTGCAGAAGCTTGGGCTGGCAGAACATTGGCGATTGCCCCAACCATTGTTGGCGGCTCAAAAAAACATGGCGGGCCAGACCTCGGCCCCACTCGTGCAAAAAAACAGTGGCGTGAACTTAACGTGGACGGAATGGGAATCGCTGACGAGGCGCCCGACGAAGATTTCCCTGAAAACGGAATGCCTCGTCTGACCGTTCGCATGGTTGCTCGAATTCAAAGTTTTCCAGATGAATGGGAGTTCGCGGGCAAAAAAACCATCGCTTACCGACAAGTTGGAAACGCATTCCCGCCGCTCGTAGCGCGTGCTGTAGGTTTGTCAATTCGGCGAGCCATGTTGCGACAACGGGCTTCGGCAAACGGGAAAGAATCATTTACAGGATACCGACTGCTTGAACAACACACGAAAAGCAGAAAATCAAACCCTGACAATAATCCTTCAAACAGAAGTAAGCCAATCCAGTAGAAATCAAAGCCTATGACAAAACAAAATTTTTGTGTTTTCCGAGAAGAGCGATCTAAGTTTCATGCCGAATTGCTGAACGGTGGACTTACGACAAGCAAAGATGGAATTCCCGCCATTGCCGACGGCAGCAATCGGGTCAGCGTTGAAATCGCCCGCCGTTTGGTTGCAAAACTTGGGCAATCAGTTACCGCCGCCCGCGTAGCCGGCCAGACTTCTGGAAATGAATTTGAAGGCGCTTGTGCTGATTTTATCACGGCCACTTTCAAGAAGTTGGGTCATCTACGTCCGGGTAAATGGCAGGTTGTGAGGTTGCCGCAACGTGACAAAGTTGGAATTGCCAGATTTGAACAATACGCTCACCTTTCGGAAATCGCCCGGATGTGCAAAGAAAACACCGAGCTGGCCACGGTAATTGGGTCGGATTATCTCATCTGTCCTGACATCGTTATCTTTCGGGATTTGGAAGAGGATAAAGCAATCAACAATCACGAAAATTTGGTGGATGATAAAACGGCAAATCGCGCAAGCCTTCGCAAGTCGAATGGCGGCAAACCAATCATTCATGCCAGCATATCTTGCAAGTGGACAATCCGCAGCGACCGTGTTCAAAACTCCAGAGCCGAAGCGTTGAATTTAATGCGAAACCGAAAAGGACATTTGCCTCACATTGTCGTTGTGACTTCCGAGCCGCTACCAAGTCGGCTTGCTTCAATTGCCTTGGGCACGGGAGACATTGACACTATTTATCATTTTGCCCTGCCAGAATTGATAGAGAGCGTTCATGAAATTGAATCACCTGATTCGGCCGAAATGATGCGAATTATGCTGGAAGGAAAACGGTTGAGAGACATTTCAGATTTACCATTGGATCTCGCAGTTTAGAAAAAACATCAAGCTGTTCAGAAATTGCTGCGCCGTGAAAGAACGCGCCGCGCTGGAAGTCTTCATCGCCCGCGAACTTTACGGCCTCGCGCCGGACGATTGGAAACATCTCACCAGCACCTTCACCTTCGGCGGCGATTCAGTAACCAAGGCCGAACTGGACAAAATCATCCGCCAGTCGCTCACGCTCTGGTAGCACCGTAGGTGCGGCATCTTTGTAGATATGCCCATTCAAAATAGTCCAAGCTCCGTAGGAGCGGCATATTGCGCTCCTACGGAGCTGAATTTTTCCAGGATGCGAAACTACAAAGATTTCGCACCTACGGTGTTTTGTTTATGCTGTCAGTGTGTTTGGCTCCACTCATGCCATTCACTCCAAAAAGTGCTGCCCGCCTATGGTTTTTCGCCTTGGAGAGCATTGTCGTGGGCATTCCCGCCCTCATGTATTGCACCGGGAACCAGTCACTTTATCCGCAGCTAGTCAACACCATCTTTATATGCGCGTGGCCCGCGTTACTCATCACCAGCATTGTCCTCACTCGATACCACCGCCCGTTTGCCTACCTGGGTTTTGCCTCCTGCCTCTGGGGCGGTCTCTGGTCCGTATTACCCGTGATTCGCTACTGAGCAGTCACAGCTCACTTCGAGTCGTACCTTCTCGCTATCTCATTGGATTGCCGCGGCACTCGCCATTTTGCTCTGGCGCAGGGCGCAATGAGCCACCCTTCCGGGGCCTTGGACCGGGCGCGGGGGTTTTCCACCTCCCATCAACGGGCGGCTCCCCGACGGGTGCCGAGAATTGCAATCAGGCGTCTCGCCATCCCATGACCGACGCCGGCTTCTTCCAGCGGTTTGAAACCCGCACCTTCCCCTTTGGCCAGTGGCAGCACCGCGCCCACAACGCCGCCAACCAAGTCCAAGACACCCCCGCCAGCGGCTACCACGAGACCATGACCCAAGCCTGGCTCCACCTAATCCAGACCACCCTGTAACTCCACGCCCCCGCTCCACCGCCGAGGAGTTCCTCGCCCCCCAACCGCAACTCACCCAAAAGAAAATCTTCCGCCTCTTCTACTCCGCCGACGTCTTCCTGTCCGCCAAAGCCAAGCACGAGTTCGTCCCTCCAGACCTTACCAACCTGCCCCAGTGCCCTCGCAAAGCCGCCACCTGACCATGCACCGCAGCGAGACCAGCCATCACCCTCCGGTTGCAAAGGCGACATAGTTCTCTTTGCGGCAATGCCATCTCCGGATCAACCCGGCGGAGTGCCGCCGAATTCGCGGACGACTTTGATTTGATCACCGGCGCAATCCCAGACTTGCAGCGGATCGACGAGGCGTTTGCGGACGCGCCGGTATTCCTCGGGGAACGCGCGGCGGGGCAGGTGCCGTTGCGCCACGCCGGTGGCATCGCACGCGAGAAATTTCGCCTCGGCTTTCGCCACACGCGCGCCACCGATGATGCGCACCGCGCCGGGCGGCACCGCGGGCGCGGGACGCCGATCCAGCACGAGAAAACTCAGTGGCAGCGAACGGAGATCGATGCCCATGAAATTCGCGAACCGCGCCCAATCGCCATCGACAAACACCGCCGGCGGCGAGCTGGCGAAGTGATGGCACCAGTGCGCCTCGTTGCCTTTCGCGAGAATGCCGCACGTCGCCGCGTGCGTGCAGGGCGCGACGACATTCAGCTTCGCGCGCAACCGCTCGCGCACGGCGATT
>JAYVOY010000157.1:0-9122 GCA_043757645.1 Verrucomicrobiota bacterium | reverse complement strand
ACACTTGGATGTCCTCTTTGAAACCATCGCGCCGCAACACCAGCAGCTTGATCGGGATCGTTTCGCCGCGGCGCAGCGACGGGTTCCAGCGGATCACGTCGGCGGGCGCCTTCTTGACCTCGTTCGCCTCGGGGATTGCGACGAGCCGAAAATCCGGCGCTTCCTTGCGAATGGACAACCGATACGTCAGTCGCGCGTTGGGCTGCGAACGATTGAACAGATCGCGCACGCGCAAACGGTAGGTGCCGTCTTCCTTCGCCTCGAAACGACCGCCGGGATCGTTCGACGCGCTGTTGAATTCCGCGCCGCCGATGCTCGCCGGCGAATCGGACAACTCGAGCACGTCACTCACCTTCTCCACGCCCTTGTCGTCCTTCGTCACTTTCTGCACGACGATCTGCGGGTCACTCACCTGGCCCAGGCGGCTCGCGATCAATTCCAGCGTGTAGGCGTCGCCCTTCTTTGCCTCGAAGGTGAAAACATCCTCGTCGCCCACGGGATAAAATCGCCCCGACACTTCGCACGGCGGCGTGATTTTCTGCGCCTCGCCGGGCTTTTGGTTTGGCTCGATTTCCAGCACGACCGGCGCGGTCGCAAACCCGATCAACACCGGATTGGAGATTCCGCGCGGCGTTTTCAACTGATACTCGAACCCATCCACCGGCGCCGCGGAGGACAGCAGCGCGCGCCCCGTCCACAGGCGTTGGCGCGCGAGCGCGTCGCCGGGCACGTCGATTTCCACCTCGAGTTGTTCGAGCGTTTTTCCGCCGACGACCAGGCCCTTCGCGGGCGTGCCGCCGGGCAAGTTGCGGCCGAGCAGGGTGAACTTCGCCTTGCTGCCCGGCAGTCCCGCCGCCGGAAAAATTGAGTCAATGAACGGCCCCTCGCTGATCGTGAGCCGGTAAAAAAACTCCGGCCCGCCGCGATAAATGAAATCGTGAACCTTCACCACCAACTGGCCATCCGCCTCCGCCGTGTAATCCATCACGTCGCCCGTGCGGCTGCGCTCCAGTTCGCCGCCCGTGCTGCTGTAAAGCATCATCGCCGCGGCCATGCGCGAGTCGATTTCGCGGGCGTTGCACTCGAACAACACGCGCTGGCCTTTTTTCACCGGGAACTTGTAAAAATCCATGCCGCTCGCCTCGGCGCGGCCATTGATGGTGCAGCCGAGCGGCACCATTTGCGCGGATTCAAAAATCGTGTTCGTCCCCGCGCGCGCAAACTCCGGCCACTGCCCGACCATGAACGTGCGCGGATTGGAAATCCCGTAACGCCCGACCACACGCACGTCGTAAAATCCCGGCGGCACGTCCGCGCCGATGGCAACGGTGAATTTCCCCTCGGCGGATTTCGACGTGAGGCCCGGATGCGAAAACACCAACTGCGTCGCGTCGTCCTGATCGCTGCCGGTCAAAGTCACTTCGACGGATGAGCCTTGTTTTCCGCCCGCGGGCGCGATCGTCGAGAGTTTCGGCTGCGGCAATTGCGCGCGCGCCGGAACGATGGCGACGACACTGAGCGCGACGACCAGCCAGAAAAAACCGAACCGACGACGGGAAATGGAATTAGAAAATGGCGGAATCATTTCGATTCTTTCGTGCATGGTCCGCTTGGACAACGAGGTGAAAAGTTTAATTCGAGACAAACCACGCGACGGAGAGAATTTCGGGAGATACTGTCAGCTCACCTAGCTGTGCTGTCTCAACTCCCGTAGCGCCGCCGTCTCGGCGGCTCACGGCGTGGATAGTCCGCGATGGCAATCCACGGACAATCTTTTGGTTCACGATTCAGTGAATCTTTCGTGCCACGGAGAATACGCGCATTGTCCGCGTTTGGACGATGTGAGCCGCCGAGACGGCGGCGCTACGACCGGCATAGTTACGGCAAGGCAGTTTGGAACAGGCTCAATGAAGGAGCGTGAAATTCCACGCCTTGATGAAAGACCTATCACGAAAGGAGATTCTCCGCCTTCCGAAACCCGACTCCGCTCAACTGAACAACTCGTTGATCGGCTCTCCGGAGGGCAGCACGCGATGCGGCCGCCCTTGGTGATCCGGATAGGACTCCTCGATGTCGATGCCGAGGTGGCGATACATCGTGGCCAGCACGTCTTGCGGCGTCTTGGCGTTGTCCGCCGGGAACGCGCCGTGTTGGTCGGAAGCCCCGACGACGCGACCGCCGCGAACCCCGCCACCCGCGAGCGCGGCACTGAAAACCCCAGGATAATGATCGCGCCCGCCGGTGGCATTCACGCGCGGCGTGCGACCGAACTCGCCCCACGCGATGACCATCGTCGAGTCGAGCATTCCCCGCTGATCCAAGTCCTCGATGAGCGCCGTGTAAGCACGATCCCAGCGCGGCAGAAAACCATCGCGCATCGTCTCGTAGCCCCTCACGTGCGTGTCCCACCAGCGGACATCGACCGTGACCAAACGCACGCCCGCCTCGACCAAACGCCGCGCGAGCAACACGCGCTGACTCCATGCCGGCACGCCGCAACGATCGGGCGTCGGGGCCTTGTATTCCGCCATGAAACCGTAGCGCTCGCGCACCGACTGCGGCTCGGCATCCAAATCAAACGCCGTCCGCGCCGTCGGCCCGGAGACGATGTCCCACGCCTGCCGTTGGAAACCATCCATCGCCTCGAGCGCGCCGGTGTTGTCCACGTCGCGGCGCAATTTGTCGAAGCCCGTCAGCAGGCTCTTCCGCGCCTCGATACGGTCCAGGGAAACGCCCTCGACGAGCGAAAAATTCGGCAGTGAAAACGGCCCCGGCTGCGCGGGATCAGCCTGCGTTTCAAACGGCGCGTACACCTGCCCCAAATACGCCGAACTGGTTCCCGGCATCAAGCGCGGGATGACGACGTAAGGCGGTAAATGCGGATTCTTGTGTCCCAATTGCCGCGCGACAATCGAGCCGCAACTCGGGTGATAATTCAGATCATCGCGCAAGCCGGCGGGATAGCCCGTGAAGCAAATCTGGTCACCGCGCGAATGGCCGGCGTCGTCGTGATGGAGGCTGCGAATGATCGACCACTTGTCCATGATCTTCGCGCTCATCGGCAGCAGATCGCAAATCTGGACGCCCGGAACCTTCGTGCGCATCGAGCCGAACGCGCCACGATATTCGACCGGCGCGTCGGGCTTTGGATCCCACGTCTCGTGCTGGCTCGGGCCGCCACGCATCCACAGAATGATCACCGATTTTTCACGCGACACCGGCTTCCCCGCCGCGCGCGCCTGCTCCTGCAAACGCAGCAGATGCGACAGCGAAAGCCCGGCCATGCCGAGGAAGCCCGCCTTGACGAAGCCACGGCGATCCGTGCGCAGCATGCGCCGGAATTCCGGGCAACCCATCGTCGTGTCCTTGGCGTGTCTCTCAGCGTTCATTGGCAAAACAATTTTCCCCGGTGCTTCCCTCAACTGAACAATTCCTGAATTGGCTCGCCGTGCGGCAGCACCGGAATCGGCCGCCCTTGTCGGTCCGTGTAGGAGACGCCCGTGTCCACGTTCAAATGCCGATAGAGCGTGGCCAGCACATCCTGCGGCGACTTCGCGTTGTCCTTCGGCAGGCCACCCTTGTCGTCGGATTCACCCACGACGCGACCGCCCTGAATTCCACCACCCGCGACTGCGGCGCTGAAAACGCCCGGCCAGTGATCACGTCCACCATCATTCGAAATGCGCGGACTGCGGCCAAATTCGCCCCACGCGACCACCATCGTCGTGTCGAGCAAACCGCGTTGATCCAAATCCTCGATCAACGCCGAATACGCCCGGTCGAACCGCGGGAGAAAACCTTCCTTCAACGAATAAAAATTGTCCGAGTGCGTGTCCCACCAACGCAGATCGACCGTCACCAAGCGCACGCCCGCCTCGACCAAGCGCCGCGCCAGCAGCACCCGCTGACTCCACGCCGGCGCACCACCACCCGTGGCCGTGCGCGAACTAAACGGCGCGCCAAAACCATACCGCTCGCGGACCGACTGCGGCTCCGCATCCAGATCGAACGCCGACCGCGCGGCCTTGCCGGAAACGATGTCCCACGCCTGATGCTGAAAACGGTCCATCGACTCCAGTTGTCCGCTCTGGTCCACGTCGCGCCGCAACTTGTCGAAGCCACCGAGCAATTTCTGGCGGTCATCCAAACGATCCAGAGAAATACCGGTTGGCGGTTCGAAATTCGGCAGTGAAAACGGCCCCGGTTGCGCCGGATCCACAAACGTCTCAAACGGAATGCACTGCTGCCCCAGATACGCCGGCCCCGTTCCCGGCACCATCTTCGGAATCATCACGTAGGCGGGCAACTTCGGATTCTGCTCCTGCAATTGCTTGGAGACGATGGAGCCGATGCTCGGATAAGAATTCTGATCGACGTTCTGCCCCGGCGGATAGCCCGTGAAACAAATCTGGTCGCCCGCCGAATGCCCCGCGTCCGTGTGGTGCAGGCTCCGGATGATCGACCACTTGTCCATGATCCGCGCACTCATCGGGAGATGCTCGCAAATCTGGATGCCCGGAACCTTCGTCGAAATCGGCTTGAACTCGCCGCGGTATTCCGTCGGCGCGTTCGGCTTCATGTCCCACGTGTCGATCTGGCTCGGGCCGCCGCGCATCCACAAAATGATCACGGATTTTTGCCGCGACACTGCTTCGCCCTTCGCCGCCGCCGCCGCCTCGCGGCTCAACAACTGGGGCAGCGTCAAGCCCGCCATGCCCAGCACGCCCGCCTTGACGAATCCGCGCCGACTCAGCGCCAAGCTCCGGCGAAAATCCGCGCAACCGACTTGATTTTTGGAACGGTGACTCATAACGCACTTGCCACTGCCTTCCCCGCGAACTTAGTGATTAAACAAAAATTCCTTGCTGCTCACCAAGGCCCAAACGATGTCCTCATACGCCTGACGCCTGGCCGCGGGCTGCGCCGCCTTGTCCGCCGCCTTGCCTACTTTTTTCTCGATGTGCGTCTTCGCGATGTCGATCTCGCTGCTCTCCGCATCGCGCGAAAACGCACCGAAATACAACTCGCGAATCTTTTCCTCGTCCGTGCGTTTTTCATCCGCGGCGAGAATTGCCGCGCGCCCCTTGTCCGCACTCAGTTTCGCTTGAATATCCTTCGAATTCAACAGGTGCAGACTCTGCGCCAGACTCGCGTCCTGCGAGCGCTCGCACGAGCACGCGCTGGCGGAATCGGGACGGCCGAACACTTGGAGGAAATAGGAACTCGCGTTGAAGCTGTTGTCCGGCAACTGCACCGCCCGCGTTCCTGCCGGCAGGCCCGTCCAACTGGTCTCGGCCTTCGTGACTTGATTGATGGAATCCATCAACACCTCCGCCGTAAGCCGCTTCGGGTAGTAGCGCGAGTAGTTGTGTTTATCGACCCCGTTGTGGCTGTTGGGAATCGAACTGAGCTGATAGGTCGTCGAGGTCGTGATCGTCCGCACCAGCTTCTTCATGTCGAATCCACTCGCGACAAAACTTTTCGCCACCGCATTCAACAACTCGGGGTTCGTCGGCGGATTGGTCTCGCGCATGTCATCCTCGGGATCAACTAGGCCGCGGTTGAAGAAGTGCTTCCAGTAGCGATTCACCAGCGCGTGCGCGAAGAACGGATTGTCCTTCTGCCGCAGCCAGTCGGCCAGCGCGAGGCGGGCGTCATCGTCCGCGGTCAGTTCCATCGGCGCGTTGCCCAAGCCCGCGGGCTTCACCGCGAGGCCGTTCTTCTTGTTGCTCTGCGTCGCGACCGTGCGCTTGGCGTAAATGACTTCCTCGCCCGGTTGGGAACCCGGTTTGCGCGAAACCTGCGAGAAGAACGCGCCGAAACTGTAGTAGTCGTTCTGACTCCACTTCTCATACGGATGATGGTGGCACTGCGCGCATTGGAGCCGCAGACCGAGGAACAACTGCGCCGTGTCCTCCATCTGCGCGTTGGCCGTCTTCACTTGCCGATACCAGGCCACCGGCGGATTTTCCGCGATGTCACCCGACGCCGCGAGCACCTCGCCAACGAACTGATCGTAAGGCTTGTTGCTCATCAGGCTGTCCCGAATCCACGCGTGGAACGCATACGTGCCGCGCATGTAAGGCTCGGTCTTGCCGTTCACATTGCTGCGCTGGTTCCGCAGCAGCGAACTCCACATATTCGCGAAATAATCCGCGTAATCACTGCTCGCCAACAACGAGTCCACCCACTTGTCACGCTTGGCTGGGTCCTTGTCTGCGAGGAATTTCTTCGTCTCTTCCGCCGACGGCACGCGCCCGGCCACATCCAGCGTCACGCGGCGCAGGAACGTCGCGTCGTCGCAAACCTCCGACGGCGGCATGCCAACCTTCTTGAGCTTCGCGAACACCTGTTCGTCGATGAAATTCTTTGCCACCGGCAAGTGATCCACCGGCGCGCCCAGCGGGATCGTCGCGCGGAAAACCGCCACCTTCGCCTGATAGCGAATCATCACGCCCAGTTCACCCGTCTGCTGCGAGAGCCGCACCAACCCCGTGCCCTCCGTGCTGGCCATGTCCTTGTCATTGGCTTCGTACAGCACCGCGCGCGTCACGTCCTCGACCGCCCCGTCCGTGTAGTGCGCAAGCACCATCAACTGCTGTTCCGTGCCCGCCGTCATCACCCGCTCCTTGGGAAACACCTCGATGCGCACCACGGTCGCGTCATTCGTGCTGCCATAGGGCATTCCCTGGGCCACCCACCGGCGGACCAAATTGTAATCGTAAGTATCCATCTCCAACCGCCGCCCGCCACCATGCGGCACGACCGCCGCGCCCTTCACGAGCAACAGACTTTCGTCCGGCGCCGCCGTGAACAAACGGCGTCCCCGCGATTCCTTCACGAGATGTTCGTAATCCTCCGTCGGCTCGAACCCCAGCAGCGAAAGTTTGAAGCCATTTTGCCCGCCCGACTTGCCGTGGCAACCGCCGCCGTTGCAACCGGTCTTCGTGAAAATCGGCACGATCTTGTCCGGAAAATTAATCGGCGGCACATGGCTGAACTGCTCGACCATCACCGCAGTCGAGGCCGTCAATCCCTCCGCGCTCTTCGCCGTCACCGTCGCCTTGCCGTCGCCTTTCGGAACGACATAACCGTCCTTCGTCACCTCGACCACGCCCGCGGGTTTCACCTCGTAACTCACCGTCCGCGAAAAATCCCGCACCGCACCCGACGCAAACCGCGCCGTCACCAGCAACTGCTGCCGCGCGTCGCCACCCTTCAAAACCAGGGGTTTGTCACCCGGCCGCGCCAGCATTTCCAAGCCCACCGGCTTGCCCAAGTCCGCGCTAGCAATGGGCGCGGCGCCCGACGCCGATTGCACAACCGCGACCGCGAACCCCATCGCGACCAACACCGATTTGGAGATTGCACTGCTCATAAATTCACAATTTTGCCCCGCACCGTAACGCGATTTTTCTGCACCAATTTTCTCGACCGGGGCGATCGCAACGTGCGACGCCCCCTCAAATAAGTTCCTTCATTATTTCATGGTCCGAATCGACCAATGAATGCGGCCTCCCCGACAGGTCCGTGAACTGCGTCGCATACGGGTCGATCCCCAGCCGCTGATACAACGTCGCGAACACCTCGCCGAAATGCACGCCGCGCTCCGCGATCTCGCCGCCGAGCCGGTCCGTCGCGCCGATCACCTGCCCCGTCCGCAGCCCGCCACCCGCCAGCACCCCGCACCCCACCCGCGGCCAGTGATCGCGCCCCGCGTCTTTGTTGATGATCGGCGTCCGTCCAAATTCGCCCCACGCCACGACCGCCACGTCCTTGTCCAAACCGCGCTCGTGCAAATCCTCGACCAACGCCGAAAAACCCTGATCGAACAACGGCAAATGCGTGTCGCGCGCCTCGCTGAAATTATTCGAGTGAAAATCCCACCGCCCAAAATTCAACGTCACCACCCGCGCCCCCGCCTCGACCAACCGCCGCGCCAGCAAAAAATGTTCGAGATTCCGCGGCGCGCCATCGCCGTAATTCGCCGTAAAACCCTTCCCGTACCGCTCGCGCGTCTTCACCGATTCCTTCTCCACATCCAGCGCCTCCGCGAGCTTGCTCGACGTGAGCAACCCCAGTGCCTGCTGCTGAAACGCGTCCATCCCCTCGATCATTCCACTGCGATCCACGTCGCGCCGGAACCGGTCAAAGCCCGCCAGCAACCCCTTCCGATCTTCCAACCGTTCCACCGAAATCTCACTCAACGTCAGATCCTCCAACCCCGGCCCCGTGGGCCGAAACGCCGAATACGTCGGCCCCAAAAATCCCGGCAACCCCGGCGAGCCATACGGCGGATGCCCCGCCTTCGGAGCCAGCCCCACGAACGTCGGCACCTTTGCCCCGTTCGCGCCCGACAACTTCGCCACCACCGAACCCAGCGACGGCCACCCGCCCGGCGGCTGGTTGCGCTTGCTGCGCCCCGTGTAACAAATGAACGAATCGTGATCCCCGTCCGGCGACCCATACATCGTGCGAATCGGCACCAGCTTGTCCATGATCCGCGCCATCCGCGGCAGGTGCTCGCAGATTTCGATCCCCGGTACATTGGTCTTGATCGGCTTGAACTCGCCCCGCACCTCCCGCGGCGCGTCCATCTTCAAATCAAACATGTCCTGATGCGGCGGCGCGCCCACCAGATAAATCATGATCACCGCCTTGGGCGACTTCCCCACGCCCGCCCGCGCCTCCGCCTCGAGCAATCCCGGCAGCGCCAACCCGCCCATCCCCAGCGCGCCCACCTGCAAAAACTCCCGCCGCGACAACCCGTCGCAAAGTTTTCCAGAAGAGGGTCCAAAAATTTTCAGCATAAACGCCCAAACCCGACGCGGCCCGTCGCGCGCAACTTCAAAAAATTCCCGAACCAAAACCCGCGCTGGCGGCGCAGCCAGAAGCGGAGCCGAGCAGAAGCCCCCGCGAAAGTTTGGGAGCATGATTTTTTGTTTTCCAATTCCTTTGCCAACTCCTCCCCGCCCTTCCCGGAACCGCCCCACCAGCGCGACTCGGCCCGCTTTGCGCAACCTTGACGTAATAACATCCGTTATTACACTCCGCCCCATGATTCTCGAACTCAAACTCCGCAAGATCGGCAATTCCGTGGGCGTCGTGCTGCCGAAAGAAGC
>JAYVOY010000156.1:0-2500 GCA_043757645.1 Verrucomicrobiota bacterium | reverse complement strand
CCTCTACCAAGCCACCGGCGACACCGCCAAAGCCGGCGAGTGGCAGCAACAACTCGCCGACCTCAACGCCGCCCATCCGCCGCCCATTCCCGGAAAATAATCCCTTTGCGCCGCGACCATTTACCCAACCGCGCCGCGACCGAGGCTCAAAGGACAAAGCTCAAAGGGCAAAGCTCAAAGCTCAAGGGAAGCCCCAATTGCCAAGCTCCGGACGCCCGCACCGACCGTGACCAAACGTGACGACCCGGCGACCGGCGATTGGCAATTGGCAATTGGCACATTCCCTTGAGCTTTGAACTTTGAGCTTTGAACTTTTCCCCACGCTCACGCCGCCTGCGCCAGCACCTCTCCGAGCACGCCCGCCGCGCTCGGCAGCACCTCTCCCACCGCGCCCAGATGCGTGTGCAACCGCCGCACCAGCGCCTCTGCGCCGCGATCCACCAAGCGCCGGAACAACTGCAAAAACTCCCCGCTCACCGCCGCCTCGTCGCCCGCGCCCAGTCGCGTCTGCCGATCGCCCGTGAGCACCTCGCACAGCACCAACGCCGCCCGTTGCGCGTGCTCCCCGTGCCCCTGCAACTGCCGCCACAACGGCAGCGCCGCCTCCAGTTCGCCATTGAACATCAGCGCCTCCGCGCGCTGCGCGACCAGCGCCGGATTTGTCGGCAACGCCCGCAGCGCCTCGCCCGTCCAGTCCAGCGCGAACTCCAGAAACTCCGGCCGCCGCAGCGCGATTTGCCCGCCGAGATTCCACGCCGCCGCGTCCTCGGGCCGCTCGGCCACCAGCGCGTGCAACAAATTCAGCGCCTCCACAAAATCACCCTGCTCCGCGAGAAACCGCGCGTACTCCCAGCGCACCGCGCGCCCCGGATTCGCCTGCCGCACCGCACCCGCGAACGCCGCGCGCGCCTCGTCCTTGCGCTCCAGGCGCAACAAACAATTCGCCAGACAATGCTCCGGCCCGCTCCCGAGAATGTCCGGATGGATCGGCGTCAACGCCACGCGCCCGCGCTTGGCCACGCACTCGCGATACTCGCGCGCCGCCTCGTCAAACTGCCCCTGTTCCTGCAACGCCAGTCCCAGGAAAAAGTGCAGCGACGCCGTCAGCCCGCGCGCTTTCGCCAGCGGCGAACGGAGCAAGCCCGTGACCTCGGCAAATCGTTTCGCGCCCGTCAGCCGCGTCGCCATCTGCGTCAGCAACGCCTCGCACAATTCCGGCGGCACGCTTTGCGGCGGCAACTCCGACATCAGCGCGAAGGCCTCGTAATACTGCTCCAAACCGCGCGCCAGATGTCCGGCGCGCACCAGTTCGAGGCCGAGATTCATGATCAGGTTCGGCTCGTTCGGCAGCTCCTCCATCGCGCGCAGCAACAGCCTGAGATTGCGCGCCATCTTGTTTCGGCTCCGCACCATCTCGAGCGAGTAGCCGTAGTGGAGCAGTTCGGTTTTCCCGAGTTCCACCGTCGTGCCCCACTCCTCGCAACGCACCACCACGCTGCTAAACACCTGCTCATGCACCAGCCCGACGTAAAACAATCCCGGCGCATTTCTGAACAAGCGTGGCACAAAACTGCGCCCCTCGTGCTCGCGCCCGACATCGATCATCGGAAAGCGATACGCCATCACGTTGGCCGCGCGCATCTCGGCCAGCAGCGTCTCGCGCCCCTGCGGCGTCAGCTCCTCGTCGGCATCGAGGAACAAAATCCACTCGCCGCGCGCGTGTTCGAGCGCCGCGTTGCGCGCCGCCGAGAAATCCTCCGTCCACGCGAACGAATGCACTTCCGCCCCGTGTTCACGGGCGATTGCCACGGTGCGATCCGTCGAGCCGGTATCGACCACCACGATTTGCCGCGCCAGGCCCCGCACCGCGCCGAGGCACTTCGGCAGAAACTTTTCCTCGTTCCGCGCGATCACGCACACCGTCAAGCGCGGCTCCGCGAGGCCGCCCGTCAGCGCCTCCGGCAACGGTGACAACTCCACGCGCGCCCGGCCCTTCGCGTGATTCCCCTTCGCGAATTGCGAAACCTTTTTCCACTGCGGCGTCAAGGCCCGCGCGTGTTCCACGCACTGCCGCGCCACCTCCGGCTGCCACGCCAACTGCGCGATCTCCGCGAGCAGCAGCCAGCCCTCCGGATGAAACGGCCGCGCCGTGACCGCCGCGGTCGCCGCGTTCCACGCCGGCGCCAATTGGTTTTTTCGCAGCGCCTCCGTCGCCGCGCCGAGATGCCCGAGCCGCGCCGTCGCGGGCAGCACCAGTGGTTTGCCGCGCCGCGCCCGCCGCGCCCGCACCGTCTCCATTTCCGCCTGCACCCGCGCCGCGAGATTCTGCAAACGCTGCGATGCCACGCGCGCCGAGCGTTCCCACGTCCACTCGCGCCGAGCGTATTCGCCCGCCGCGCGACCCTTCGCCGCGGCCTCCGCGCGATTCGCCGCGATCCAGCGCAGCCGCGTCGCGAGTTCGGTCGCGGAGGGTTCGAGCAGCCAGCCCGCGTACACCAAC
>JAYVOY010000155.1:0-2501 GCA_043757645.1 Verrucomicrobiota bacterium | reverse complement strand
CAGAACGACGGTTTGTATCGCCGAAGTTTCTACACGATTTGGAAACGCACCGCCGCGCCGCCCACGATGCTGCTCTTCGACGCGCCGACGCGAGAGACCTGCGTCGTGAAGCGCTCGCGCACGAACACGCCGTTGCAGGCGCTGGCGCTGTTGAACGAGGTCACGTTCGTCGAGGCCGCCCGCGCGCTCGCGCAACGCATGATGACCGCCGGCGGCACCACGCCCGCCGAGCGCATCGCCGACGGCTTCCGCCGCGTCACCGCGCGCCAGCCGGACGCGGGCGAATTGCAGGTGCTCGTCAGCGGCCTCGAAAAACGCCTCGCCCACTATCGCGCCGATGCCGCCGCCGCCGGAAAACTCGTCGCCGTCGGCGACTCTCCCACCCTTGCGAAACTCGATGCCGCCGAACTCGCCGCCTACACCGTCACCGCCAACGTGTTGCTCAACCTCGATGAAGTCGTGACCCGCGAATGATTATGAAGCCGCGCTGCATTGGGTGGAATCGCTCTGCCAAAACGAGGTGTGATTTGAAAACACGCCCGCCCTCACCCCAGCCCTCTCCCCCGAGGAGAGGGAGCAACGTTCACCGCGTTTTGGCAATGCTGGCCGCTCCTTTTGAGTCGGGCGATCATCCACGAATACAAGCGAGACTGAGTCCGCGCGGGGATCGCTCGAACTTTCCAAAGGCGTCGAAACGCTTCTCCCTCTCCCCGGGGGAGAGGGCTGGGGTGAGGGCGGGCGTCAATCCAACCGCCACGCCGCATTGCCAACGCTCCGATCACGAACCCCAAGGCATCTAAATTCTACCCACCAAAAATTTCCCCATGAACTGCAACGACCATTCCTTCCTCCGCCTCGACCCCGCGGCGCGCCTCGACGTTTCGCGCCGCACATTTCTCTCGCGCTCCGCTTCCGGCCTCGGCCTCGCCGCGCTCAGTTCCCTCTTGCCCGCTTCCCTGCGCGCCGCGCCGCGCCCGACACCGCAAGCCAACGTCGGTCTCGGCGGTTTCCCGAACTACGCCGCGAAGGCCAAACGCGTCATCTACCTTTTCCAATCCGGCGCGCCGTCGCAGATGGATTTGTTCGACCCGAAACCAAACCTCGCCGCGCGGCGCAAAGAGGAGTTGCCCGAATCCATTCGCCGCGGCCAGCGCCTCACCACGATGACCTCGGGGCAGAAATCATTTCCCGTCGCGCCGAGCATTTTCAAATTCGCGCAGCACGGCCAGAGCGGCGCGTGGTTGACCGAATTGCTGCCGCACCTCGCGGGCGTCGCGGACGAATTGTGCTTCATCCGCTCGATGCACACCGACGCGATCAACCACGATCCCGCGATCACGTTTTTTCAAACCGGGCATCAACTCGCGGGCCGGCCGAGCATGGGTTCGTGGCTCAGTTACGGCCTCGGCAGCGAGAATCAAAACCTGCCCGCCTACGTGGTGCTCACCTCCTTCGGCACGGGCCGCCGCGATGATCAACCGCTCTACGACCGCCTGTGGAGCAGCGGCTTTTTGCCGACGCAACATCAGGGCGTGAAGTTCCGCAACACGGGCGATCCCGTTTTGTATCTCTCGAATCCCCCCGGCATGGACCGCGCCACGCGCCGCGAAACGCTCGACGAACTGGCCGCGCTCAACGGCCGCCGCCACGCCGCGCTCGGCGACCCGGACATTCAGGCGCGCATCGCGCAATACGAGATGGCCTTCCGGATGCAGGCCAGCGTGCCCGACCTCACGGACATTTCCGGCGAACCGCAGAGCGTCCTCGACCTCTACGGACCCGAGGTGAAAACGCCCGGCACCTACGCCGCGAACTGTCTCCTCGCGCGCCGCCTCGCCGAGCGCGACGTGCGTTTCGTGCAATTGTTCCACATGGGCTGGGATCACCACGGCGGCCTGCCCAAGGCCCTCCGTGGTCAGTGCAGCGACACCGATCATCCGACCGCGGGCTTGCTCCGCGACCTGAAACAACGCGGCTTGCTCGACGACACCTTGATCGTCTGGGGCGGCGAATTCGGCCGCACCGTTTATTCGCAGGGCGGGCTTACCGAAGACAACTACGGTCGCGACCATCACCCGCGCGCCTTCACTGTTTTCCTCGCCGGCGCCGGCGTGAAGCGGGGCCTGACCTACGGCGAAACCGACGACTACTGCTACAACATCACCCGCGACCCCGTGAGCGTTTACGACCTGCACGCGACGATGATGCACCTCCTCGGCATCGACCACACGCGCCTCACCCACCGCTTCCAAGGCCGCGACTTCCGCCTCACGGACATTCACGGGGACGTGGTGAAAGACGTGCTGGCATGACCGCGGGTTAGAACCCCGAACGAGGCCGCGCACAGCGACGGCCCTACCAGCGTTGGGGAAACATATCAGCCCGCGATAATAGCCCAGCGCTTTAGCGCTGGGTGCGATGGCGAAAATGAACGAGTCCCGCAGGGACGGAAGCAAGGTTCTGCCATCCCTGGCGGGACTTTGGGTTGGGAGGGCCGACCA
>JAYVOY010000154.1:0-2509 GCA_043757645.1 Verrucomicrobiota bacterium | reverse complement strand
CGCCGATTGAAAATGGCGTGAACGGTTTCATCGCGGACACGGCGGAGCAATTCGCCGACGCGGTGATCCGGCTGCATCAAGACAGCGCGCTGTGCCGCAAGCTGGGCCAGGCCGCGCGCGAGAAAATCGCGGCGGAGAACTCGACGAACGCGCTGGCGCGGCGGCTCGGTGACGCGATTGCAACGGCGGTGAACCGGCGCGCGACCGTGGCCGCGACCGCGACAATCGCGGTTCCCTTGGCGACAACGACGAGCGCGACTTCAGCAGCGACTTCAACGCCCGCGCCCGCGCTGCAACGGCCCGTACGCTGGCTCGCGCCGTTTTTCAATCCGAGTGGTTACGCGAGCGAGGCGATCAATTTCGTGCTGCCGCTGTCGGAGCGGACGCGCGTGGGCATCCTGCATCACACCCGCGTGACGTCGGAGAAATTCGTCGCGGGACTCGCGGCGAACGAGCGGCAGCGGCTGTTCGAGTTGCGCGACCGGTTTGATTCCATCCGCGGTGGCATTGTGGTTTGTCACAATGTCGCGCCGGGATTTGCGCGCGTGGCGGATGGGGAATTTCACATTGGCCGCACGATGTTCGAGACGGATCGGCTGCCGTTGGAGTGGGTGACGCAGTGCAATCAGATGGATGAAGTCTGGGTGCCGAGCCGCTTCAATCTGGAATCGTTCGCGGCCAGCGGCGTCGAGCGGCGCAAGTTGCGCGTGATGCCCGAGGCCGTGGATGCGGCGGTGTTCGATCCCGCGAAACACACGCCGCTGCCGCTGCCCCATCGCGCGGCGTGCAACTTCCTCGCGATCTTCGAGTGGTCGCGGCGCAAGGCGTGGGATGTGTTGCTCGCCGCGTATCTGCGCGAGTTCACCGCGAGCGACGACGTGTGCCTGTATCTGCGCACGTATTTGATGAGCCAGCCGGATGGCGACCCGACGGCGGCGATTCAACAATTGATTCGCGAACACGCGGCGACGCTCGGCCTCGGCGACAAGGCGCTGCCGCGCATCGAGATTCTGGCGGAGCAGGTTGCCACGGCGGATTTGCCGCGCTTGTATCTCGCGGCGGATTGCCTCGTCGCGCCGAGCCGCGGCGAGGGCTGGGGCCGGCCGCAGCACGAGGCGATGATGATGGGGCGGCCCGTGATCGCGACGAATTTCAGCGGCACGACGGAGTTCATGACCGCGCAAACGGCGTATCTGCTGGACTACGAACTGGCCGAGGTGAAGGACGTCGATCCCGAGCACTGGCACTACTTCGGTCATCGCTGGGCGAATCCATCCGAGGCGCACCTGCGGCAGTTGCTGCGGCGCGTGCAGCAGCATCCCGAGGAGGCGCGCGCGAAGGGCGCGGCGGCGCGGGCGCATGTGGTGAAACATTTCAGTCGCGAGCCGGTCGCCGAATTGGTTGCGGCGCGCTTGGCGGAAATTGAACGGCAACTTTCCACGTCGTCCTTGCCCACGGCGACGCCGATGACGCTGTTGGTGGAACAGGAATTTGCGGAGCGCAAACCGCAGACGCTGTGCGTGGATTGGGAGGGATCATTTCTCGATTACGGAAGTTTGTCGCACGTGAACCGCGAGTTCACGCGGCAGCTCGCGCGCCAGCCGCGTTTGCAGGTGAATTGCGTGAACACCGCCGCGACCGCGAGTACCGCGGATGTCGCGGTGCCGACGGGGTTGGAGGAAGTCGCGCGGCGCTTGCGCGCGAAGCCGTCACCGAAAGTGCAAATCACCGTGCGCCACGCGTGGCCGCCGGACTGGACGCGCCCGGCGCAGGGCGCGTGGGTGGCGATGCAGCCGTGGGAATTCGGCGTGTTGCCGGACGAATGGGCCGCGCGGGCGGCGGAGGCGGACGAGTTGTGGGTGTATTCGGAATACGTGCGGCGCGTGTATGTCGATTCGGGCGTGGACCCGGCGAAGGTGAAGATTGTGCCGCTGGGCATTGATCCGGCGCGGTTCCAGCCGGGCGCGACGCCGATGAAACTGGTGACGGCGAAGGCGTTCAAATTTCTGTTCGTCGGCGGAACGATCGGGCGCAAGGGCGCGGATGTTTTGCTGGAGGCGTATCTGCGCGGCTTCACGGCGGCGGATGACGTGTGCCTGGTGATCAAGGATTTTGGCGGGCGCAGTGTGTACACGGGCCAGACGCTCGAGGCGCAGATTCGCGCGGCGCAGGCGCGTCCGAACGCGCCGGAGATTTTGTATCTCACCGACGAGCTTGCTCCCGAGGCGTTGCCCGGACTGTACACGGCGTGCCAGTGCCTGGTGCATCCGTATCGCGGCGAGGGCTTCGGCCTGCCGGTGCTGGAGGCCATGGCTTGCGGGCTTCCCGTCGTGGTGACTCGCGGCGGAGCGACCGATGATTTCGTGACGGAGGAATGCGGTTGGCTGCTGCGCGCGCAAAAGCAGATGCTGGGCGACTCCGTCGGCAAGATGCCGTTGGTGGGCAACGGATGGTGGCTGGAGCCGGATGTCGATGATCTGGTCCGGATCCTCAAGACCGTGGTGGCCCG
>JAYVOY010000153.1:0-2510 GCA_043757645.1 Verrucomicrobiota bacterium | reverse complement strand
TGGGCGAGCCGGATTTCGTCACGCCGTGGCATATTCGCGAGGCCGCCATTTACGCGCTGGAACGCGGGCGCACGGGCTACACGTCCAACCTCGGCCTGCTCTCGTTGCGCGAGGCGATCAGCGTGAGTCTCAAGAAGCATTTCGACGTGAGCTACGATCCCAAGACGCAAATCCTCATCGCGGTCGGCGTGAGCGAGGCGCTGGATTTGGCGTTGCGGGCGATCATCAATCCCGGCGACGAAATCATTTATCACGAGCCGTGCTACGTGAGTTACGGCCCGAGCGTGACGCTGGCGCACGGCGTGCCGGTGGCGGTTTCCTGCACGGCGGAAAATCAATTTGCCGTCACCGCCGAGGCGCTCGAGCGCGCGATCACGCCGCGCAGCAAAGCCGTGATGTTGAACTTCCCGACCAATCCCACCGGCGGGACGATGACGCGCGCGGAGTTGCTGAAAATCGCGGACGTCGTGCGGCGGCACAATCTGCTCGTGCTCACCGACGAGATTTATTCGGAACTCACCTTCGAGGGCGAACACGTCAGCATCGCGGCGCTGCCGGGCATGGCCGAGCGCACGATTTTTCTGCACGGATTTTCCAAGGCGTACGCGATGACGGGCTTTCGCATTGGTTACGCGTGCGGCCCGGCGGAATTGATCGAGGCGATGATGCGCATCCACCAATACTCGATGCTCTGCGCGAGCATCATCAGTCAGGAAGCCGCGCTGGAGGCCATCAAACACGGCGAACCCGACACCACCGCGATGCGCGACCAGTATCGCATCCGCCGCAATTTCATCGTACACGCGCTGAACACGATGGGCCTGCCGTGTCATCTGCCGCGCGGGTCGTTCTACGCGTTCCCGTGCATTCGCGCGACGGGTCTCAGCTCGAAGGAATTTGCCGTGCGTTTGTTGCAGGAGGAAAACGTCGCGTGCGTGCCGGGCGGCGCGTTCGGCCCGAGCGGGGAGGGTTATCTGCGGTGCTGTTTCGCGACGAGTCTCGAGCAGCTTCAGGAAGCGGCGGCGCGGCTGGGGCGGTTTGTGGGGCGCGTGCGGAAGTGAGCGTCGCGCTCACCGCGCGAAGATTTGGCGGATGATGTCCTCGATCGGGACTTCCTGAATGTCGATGTCCGTGACGGGCAGTTCGTCCAGCAACGCCTTGCACACGGGAATCACGCGGTCGCGTTTGACCTTGAGGCGAATCTGGCCCCCGACGGATTCGACCACTTCACCGTAGCGCGCGAGATTTTCCGCCGTGGTCGCCGCCGCGCCCGCGCACTGGATCGTCACGATTTTGAAATCGACGAAACGGTCGAGCACGTCGGCGAGCTGGCCGTCGAAAAAAATCCGCCCCTTGTCGATGATGATGACGCGCCGGCACAGCTCCTGAATGTCCGCCATGTAATGGCTCGTGAGCAGGATCGTCGTCTTGCGGGTCGCGTTGTGGTTGCGCAAAAACTCGCGGACCGTCTTTTGCGAAACGACATCGAGGCCGATCGTCGGTTCGTCGAGGAAGAGCACCTTCGGCTGATGCAGCAGCGCGGCGATCAACTCCATTTTCATCCGCTCGCCGAGCGACAATTCGCGCACCATCACGTTGAGCTTGTCGGTGACGCCGAGCAGCTCGGTCATTTCGGCGACGGTGCGTTCGAAGGGTTTTTTTGGAATGCCGTAAATCGTCGCGTTCAATTCGAGCGAATCGCGCGCGGGCAAATCCCACCACAATTGATTCTTCTGCCCGAGCAACAACGCGAACTGCCGGCGATACCCGTCGTCGCGCTCCCACGGCACGTGGCCGAGCACGCTGGCCTTGCCGCTGGTCGGATACAACAGGCCCGCGAGCATTTTCAGCGTGGTGGTTTTGCCCGCGCCATTCGGCCCGAGGAAGCCGACCAACTCGCCCTCCTCGACCGAGAAACTCACATCCTGCACCGCCGAGACTTGCTCGTAATCGCGCTTGAACAAACCCCGCACGGCCCCGCGCAGGCCGGGCTTTTTCTGATACGTGCGGTAGGTCTTGGTGAGTCCCGCGACTTGAATCACTGCCATCCCGACACGCTGAAACGAACCGCGCGGAACGGCAATGACAACCAGCGCCCACGCGCAAACCCCGGCGCGGCTTGGCACCGCCCGCGTTTGGAGTCCCGCCTTCAGGCGTAACGATGCCGCAGGACCGCCGCCGTCCCGGCGGCTCAGGGCGTGGGCAGTCCGCGAGGGCCATTCACACTTCCGCTTTTGGTTCACCGTTCAGTGAACATTTTGCGCTGCGGAAACTGTGCGCCCTCGCCCCATTTGGACGGTGTGAGCCGCCGAGACGGCGGCGGTCTGACTGCATGGTTACGGCTCAGGCGGTTCGGGCCAATCGCCGCAGTGGGCCGCGTAAACGCGGAACTCCAGGCGAAACGCCGCTCGCTTTCGGGTGCCGGGCGCGACTGCGCCCGGGCGGCGCGGCGTATGAAGCGATCTCACGGAACAACAGTCGTCAGATCCGTTTGCAGGATGATTCTGGAG
>JAYVOY010000152.1:0-2514 GCA_043757645.1 Verrucomicrobiota bacterium | reverse complement strand
CGCTCCCCCGTGGCCGCGACGAACCGACCTCCCCGCCCGCGCGAAAGCGGTGTCGCCGCTCCCGCTCTGCCACCGCAGTACACAACGCGGCAGGGCCGTCGCCGCGCGCGGCCTCGTTCCGGATTTAGCCTTTGGGCAGTTCGGGAGGCCCCTCGCGCGGTCCCGTGCAAACGCGGAACTCCAAACGCAACACGCACCCCGCGCGGCGGGCACAGGCATTCCCGCGTCACGTCCCATTTTGAAAACTCTCGTCGCCCGCGCCGCCTTCCGTGAAACTCCGCGCGCTCGAAAGTAAAACCAAAATGTCCCCGACCACCTCACCCAGCCCCGGCTTCTGGAGCCACTGGCGTCGCACGCGCTACGGCTTCGGCGCGCTCGTGTTCGTCACGCTCATCGCGATTCACTCCGCGCTGCGACTCGTGCTCTACGTCAGCTTTCGTCCGGAGGGCAGCGGGCTTTTCGGCGACACAGTGAAGGCGTTTTTCATCGGGCTGCACCGCGACATTTTCGTGGCGCTGCTGTCATCGCTGCCGCTGTTGTTCTGGTTCGTGATTGTGCCCAACCGCTGGTTTGGCCGCGCGTGGCACAAGTTTCTGTTCACCGGTGCAACCCTGTTCTACTGGCTCGGGCAGGCGTATCTGCTCTTCGCGGAATATTTTTTCTTCGAGGAATTTCGCTCGCGCTTCAACCCCGTCGCCGTCGATTACCTGCTCTATCCGCACGAGGTGTTCATCAACATCTGGGACTCGTATCCGGTCGTGAAGGTGCTGCTCTCGTGCGTGCTTTTCAGCGTCGCGTGGACCGTCGCCGCGCGCTTCGAGTTCCATCGGATGTGGGAAATTCCCGTGCCGAAACGCCAGCGCCTCGCCGTGTTCGCGCTGGCCGTGGGCGTGTGGTGCGCGCTGCTGCCGACGGTCAGTCTCAAAACCGCGCGCTTCAGCGACGAGCGTCTCCTCAATGAACTCTCGAACAACGGCACGCTCGCCTTCATCGGCGCGGCGTGGACGCGGCACCTTGATTTCAACGCGTTCTACAAAACGCTGCCGCTGGACGAGGCCTACGCGCGCGCGCGCAAGCTGCTTCAGGAACCGCACACGGAATTCGTCGGCGACGCGAAATCCATCCGGCGACGCGTCAACGGCGATCCCGCCAAGCCGCAGCTCAACATCGTACTCATCCTTGAGGAAAGTCTCGGCTCCGAATTCTGGGGTTCACTCGGCCGCACCAACACGACCTGCACGCCCGAGATGGACAAGCTCGCGCTCACCGAGGGTTTGCTTTTCACCAACATTTTCGCGACGGGCAACCGCACCGTGCGCGGTTTCGAGGGCGTGCTCTCGTCGTTCCCGCCGCTGCCCGGCGATTCGATTGTGAAACGCGACCTCTCGCAAAATGTCGAGTCCGTCGCGCGCGTGCTGAAGCGCGACCGCTACAACACGCTCTTTCTCTACGGCGGCCGCGGCGTGTTCGATGGGATGCGCGCCTACTCGGTGAACAACGGCTACGACCGTTTCATCGAGCAGCAGCACATCGAGAACCCGTCGTTCACGACGATCTGGGGCGTGGCCGACGAGGACTTGTTCCAGCGCGCCAATCTCGAATTCCGCGCGCTGGCGCGAACCAATCAGCCCTTCTTCGGCACCGTCCTCTCGGTCTCCAATCACAAGCCCTACACGTATCCGAAGGGCCGCATCGCCGCCGATCCCGACGCGCGCAAACGCGAGCACGCCGTCCTCTACAGCGACTGGTGTCTCGGCGAATTTTTCCGCGCCGCGAAAAAAGAATCCTACTGGACCAACACCATTTTCGTCGTCGTCGCCGATCACGGCGCGCGCGTCTATGGCAGCCAATCGATTCCGATTCACTCCTACGAAATCCCGCTCGTCATCCTCGGCCCCGCCGTCGTGAAGGGACCGGCGCAACTCGGCCAACTCGGTTGTTCCATGGATGTCGTTCCCACCATTCTCGGAATGCTCGGTCGCCCCTACGAAACCATGTTCTTCGGCCGCGATCTGTTGCGCGGCCCGCCCGAGGGACACCTCGCGCTCTTCAATCACAACCGCGACATCGGCATCTACCAAAAGGAGCGCCTCATTGTGTACGGGATGAGGAAGCACATCGAATATTACGCGGGCAACCCGAAGCTCGTGGACCTGAAACACCTCGCCAAACCCGGCGCGGCGGAGTTCGAACTCGAGCGCAACGGCATCTCCCTCTTCCAAGTCGCCGACGATCTCTACATCAACCGGCGCTACCGGATTGATCCGTGAGGCCTCCCGTACGGAGTCCCGCCTTCAGGCGGTGGGGCACGCGCCAGCCCGAGCACTCGCGAAATTTGCAACGTCTCCGTGCGTGCGGACACCTCACCGCCTAAAGGCGGGACTCCGTACGAAATGCCCCGTCGCCCTTTGTACTGCGCTGTGCGACCGCGTGTACGCTCGACGCATTCGGGATTTTCGCATCGTCCTGGCACGCTCGAAAGCGGTGTCGCCGCTCTCGCTCTGCCACCGCAGT
>JAYVOY010000151.1:0-2515 GCA_043757645.1 Verrucomicrobiota bacterium | reverse complement strand
GCGCCTCGTTGCCTTTCGCGAGAATGCCGCACGTCGCCGCGTGCGTGCAGGGCGCGACGACATTCAGCTTCGCGCGCAACCGCTCGCGCACGGCGATTAACGCCAGACTCGCATCGTGGGTTCCCGGTTCCACCCAGATCACCGTCGTGGCCAAGGCGGCGGCGAAGTCCGCGAGTTGCTGCGCCTGCTCGGGCTGCAATTCCGTCAGCACGTGACTGATCAGGATCACGCCGGGACTCGTGGGAAAACCGGTGGTGACGGTGAGGCCCGGAAATTTCGTCCGCGCGCGGTTGGCGGCGAATGCCATCGCCAGCCCCGAGCGATCCCACAGCGCGAGACTCGCGCTGGACTTCGCGCCGAAGTGATGGAGAAACGCGCGGCCCGCGATGCCGCTGCCGCAGCCCCAGTCGAGCAGTTCGCCGCCCGGCGGCACCCAGCCGCGCCGGCTTAATTCGGCGAGCACGTAGTCCCATTTCCAGCCGATGCGCTGCGCGAACGTCGCGTCGTAGCTCGCCAGTTCGCGCTCAGTCCGCCAGTAATCGGCGTGTCCCGCGGTGCCCTGCAAAAACGCCGCGCGCAACCGCTCGAGCGCGTGCCAGTCGATGTCTTCCGGATTCATTTTAGGAGAGGGAAATGCGTTAGCCACGAAGCGGCACAAGAGGCGCAAAAAAGCGGAGCGGAATGACATTTCCCAGCCGCGTTGTTTTTGCGCTTCTGTGCGTTCTTCGCGGCCATCATGCCTTCTCGATTTGGATTCATCACGCGATGTGCCGGCGATTCAGTTTGGGCTGGACGCGCCCGTTTCCGGCGTCGCGACCAGCAGCGAGTCCAGTGCGTGAGATTGAATCCCGAAAAAGTTTTTCAATTCCACAATTTGTTTTCGCGCCAATTCCGTCCTCGCATTCGGAGCCGCAGTCGCGCTCGCCGGCGCGCCCGCCGCGGCGTCGAGGCGCACGGCGGAGATCAGCAGGTTCCGCGCGGTGTGCTCGGTGGCGACGAACTCGGCGATCTTTGTCTCGTAGCCCGCGGCTTCGAGGAACAGCGCGCGCAGCCCATCGGTCACCCACTCGGCCACGCGCTCCGCCATCGCGCCGTGGCGCAGCACGCCGGCGAGCACGGCGGGATGCGTCAGTTGCGGGCGCACCTCCTTGTGGCAGCACGGTGAGACGAGAATCAATTTCGCGCCCAGCGCCACGCCGCGCCGGATCGCGTCATCGGTCGCCGTGTTGCACGCGTGCAAGGCGATGAGCGCATCGACGGACTGCGGCAACGGCGCGGTGGCGATGTCGCCCGCGGCGAATTCGAGCGTGCCCGCCGCGACGCGACGCGCGAGGTCGTTGGCCGCGGTGACCAATTCGGGCCGCGCCTCCACGCCGAGCACGCGCGTGGGAATGCGCAATTGCCGGTTGAACAAATGCCACGCGCCGAAAGTGAGATAACCCTTGCCGCAACCCATGTCGGCGAACACCAACTCGCGCTTCGCCGCAATGCCAGCCGCGCTCCCGTTCGCGTCCCCGCGCCAGCCGCAGTCCGCCGCGAGATGCGACAGGATTTCGAGGTAATGATTGATCTGCCGGAATTTGTCCGTCAGCGCCGGACGCACCTTGCCGCGCGCGTCGGTGACGCCGAGTTCGACGAGCCATTCGCGCGCCGCGAGATCGAGCACGTCGCGCTTCGGCACATCGTGCCCGCGCGCCGGCACCTCGCGAATCGACGGCCGGTGCGTGACCAAGCGCACGAGGCCCGCCTCGGGCACGGCGAGTTGCCAATCGCGCTTGATCGTGCAGAGCAGCGCGCTCTGAAATTCCGCGCCCAACTGCGCGCGCAACCACACCGCCGCCTCGGCCGCCGTGAGATTGCGCGTCACGTCCTTCGTGGGAAAACGCAGCGTGAGCGACAGGTGCGGCAGCTTGCGAATCGCCACCAAACGCCCCAGCACGCGCTCGGGCCGTTCGCCCCCCGCGCGCGGCCCCGACAGCACCAACCGCACAAACGTGTCCTCCGCCAGGCTGGTGGAAAACGCGGTGAGGAATTGTTCGAGCGGATTAACTTCGGCCATGTTTCAAGGCGCGACCGTAAGTCGGGGTCCGAGGTGCGGCGAGCGCATTCGCAATTTCAAGTGGCCGGAACTCGCGCCAGTCCGGGGGCGGGGCGCGCACGTCTTTGGCCGCCGTCTCGGCGGCTCACCCCGTCCAGGCGGGGTGGAGGCACACATTTCCCGCAGCGCAAAAGGTTCACTGAACCGAATCCATGCAGTGGCAACACGACCGGAACGCGGCGTTTACGCCGCTTCACCGCGCGAACAAAGGGCGGGCACGAACGCAAAACGAACGCACGCTTCGGTGCGACTGGTGCGGCGGCGTAAACGCCGCGTTCCGCTCGCGTTTCAACGGCATGGATTCGGTTTAGGCGGCGGGGCACACGCGCGTTTTGTGGGCGATGGGCGCCCATTCTCTGCCGCGGAGCGGCGTCGCAGAAGATTAGCCGGGGGCCAGCGAGCGAATGCGAGCGCGGC
>JAYVOY010000150.1:0-2517 GCA_043757645.1 Verrucomicrobiota bacterium | reverse complement strand
AGCAAACCCGTCGGCGGGCCGTGGTAGTGATACGCGCCGTTGGGTTGCACGTGCGCGAAATTGTCATCCAGCCCGAGTTTGATCGGCCCCGTCATCGGCTCGTATTGCCAGCCCGCCGCGCGGTCGTTGTTCCACCATTCCGCCGCGCCGGGATCGAACACCACGCCATTCACCGCGACGCCAAACGGGTGCATCTGCAACGGCGTGGGGTTCGTGGCCACGAGCGGTTTCAGTGGCACGCGAAACACGTAGCTCTGCGCCGCGATGCGATTCGGATTGCCGCGATTCGGAAAATGTCCCGCCGCGTGATCCGGCAAACCATTCGCGCGAATCACGCGCTGCCCGCCCTCGATGGTGATCGTGACCTGGTTTGTGCCGACGCTGCCCGCGGGTGCGGGCGCGGCGTTCAATCCAAATTCCGCGCCGCGAAATACTAACAGCGCACTCATGAGAAATAAGCCCAGTCGCTCCGCTGAAGTTCTGCGAATTTTCATAACGTGAAATGGTGTGTGGCGTTTTGTTTGCGCGGCGAAGTGAATGCAAATCCGCGGCGCTGGCAAGCCGCGAGCCTGCGGGGCGGGGCGAAAGGGGCGCATCCGCGCACTGCCCCCGTGGCGCTGCCGTCTCGGCGGCTCCGGGCGTGGGCAGTCCGCGCGGGCAATTCTCACGCCCGCTTTTGGTTCCCCATTCAGTGAACACTTTGAGCTGTGGAAAATGCGCGCCTCCGCTCCGTTTGGACGGTGTGAGCCGCCGAGACGGCGGCGGTCCTACGGCATCGTTACGGCTGAGTTTGTACCGCGCCGGCAGAGCGTAGCGGCGACGGCGCTCTTGAATTGAGGGGCGCGCGCGACTCATCCGACCAACGGATTGATCCAGCGCAGCCCCGGAAATCTCCCGAAATCCGCGTCGCACGAGGCGATCTCACAGTCGTGCTCGAACGCGAGAGCGGCCAAGTGTGCGTCCGTGACAAGGTTGCCGGTGGCGTTCGTCGCGCGACACGCGGCAGAGAAATGGAGTGCGTGGCCAGCGCCCGGAGTGACGATGGTCACGGTCGGCAACTCGAGCCAGTCGCTGAGAATTTGCAGCGCTTCTTCGCTGGTGCATGGGCGGGAAAGTGCCCGCGGGTTGGTGGCGATTCGTACGAAGGCCACGAGCGTAAACCAAGAGAGGGCAACCTGACCGTGCTTTCCCGCAAGAGCGTCTTCCACCCAGACTTTGGCCTTCGCATGCTCGGGCGCGTCCGTGTTCACGGCGTAGAGCAGTAGATTGGCATCAAGCAGGATCATGGCCGTGATGGTTTGGCTACTTCTCGTCCGCGACGTGCGCCAACTTCGTGAGATCGAGTCCTTCGCGAACGCCAAAGCTTCGACCGGGCAGGCGATAGCGTGTGGCGGAAGGGCCTTCGCGCAGGCGCGGGGCTGCTGACTTGGGTCGCAACGTGAGCAAACGATTCACGATTTCCTCCACCGTGCGCGCCACAACGGGATCGGCCTCGCGCAGAAATTGATCGAGATTTTCAGCCGTGGTTTTCATGGGCGAGAGGGTAACGAATTCAACGAGGTTGGCAACGGGTCAGGCGGCGTGGTTTCGGTTCGCGTGGGCGCTCTCGACTCATCTTGGCCTGCCTCCACGTGCGAAAGCGGTGTCGCCGCTAACGCTCTGCCACCGCAGTACAAAATGGCGCGGCGTGCGATTTTCGCCGCGCTTACTCGCCGCTCATTCCGGCATTCGCCGCTTGGCTAATTTTCCCGCGGGATGTTGCTCTTTGCGGCCGTGGACAAGGGTCGCGGTCCACTCGGCGAGGCGCTGGCCGAGGAGGCGGCAGGCGGCTTGTTCGTCCACACCGCGGGGTTCGCGGGCGGTGACGGCGCCGTAGTGGGCGGTGGTCATTTTGCCGGCGTAGTCGGTGACGCCGAAGACGAGGAAGCCGAAATTCATGAGCACGGTGAGCAGGGATTGGCAGGCGAGTTCCATGCCGCCGCCCCAGCCGCCGGCGGAACTGAACGCGCAGGCGATTTTGCCATCCACCTTCATCCAGTGCTCGAACATGGTTTCGTCCCAGAAGCGTTTCATTTTCCAGGAGAGAATTCCCATGTTGGTCGGGCTGCCGACGGCGAGGCCGTCGCACCAGAGCACGTCGGCGGCGGTGGCGTCGGCCACGCTGCGCAGGCGCACTTCGGTGTCGGGAATGGTGGCCGCACCGGCGGCGACGAGTTGGGCCATCTTGGCGACGTTGCCGGATTTGGAATCGTAGAGGACGAGGATGCAGTTCATGCGCGGGCGCAGCGTACGCGATGCGGGCGGCGTGTCACGTCAGCACGGGGTGGAACTGTGATGGAAATTTGTGCGGTGGGGGCGCAGGAGAATTGGGGGGGGCGGAGTTTTGGCAAAGGAATTTGGGGCAAGGGAATTGAACCTGAATTCCGAAGTCGGCGTTGCGCGCCGCGCAGCGGCGCGGGGAGCGCACGCCGCTGGCGTGCCGTTTTCGGCGGCCCGCCGAAAACCTCGTTCCACTCA